>NZ_JAHLRC010000049.1:0-31603 GCF_018919545.1 Citrobacter sp. S46_ASV_140 | reverse complement strand
GATAGAGTACTCGGCTACGAACCGAGCGGTCGGAGGTTCGAATCCTCCCGGATGCACCATCTTCTCCGAGATAACAGTAAAACTGTTGTTTCATGGTCTGCGAGATAATCGCAAGCACCAGGGAGGATAACGTTGCTTCAGTAACGGCCCGCAGGGCGAGGCGCAGCCGAGTAATCCTCCCGGATGCACCATCTTACTTGATAGCGCTTTAGCAGCGACATCAAGTCTGCAGTAAAGCAAGTTTCCCTGATGCATCCGTAGCTCAGCTGGATAGAGTACTCGGCTACGAACCGAGCGGTCGGAGGTTCGAATCCTCCCGGATGCACCATCTTCTCCGAGATAACTCCCGGATGCACCATCTTCTCTCCTTTGAATCATTTCCACATACTCCCGGAACACCCCTTAATTCGCTGTCAGCGACAAAATCAATCAATTACGATAAAATAACGTCTGGTCATTCGGCTTGTGAGAAGACGATGTACGAACGTTATGCGGGTTTGATTTTTGATATGGATGGCACCATCCTGGATACCGAGCCAACGCACCGTAAGGCGTGGCATGAGGTATTGGGGCATTATGGGTTACGTTTTGATGAACAAGCCATGGTCGCCCTCAATGGCTCCCCAACGTGGCGTATTGCTCAGTCGGTAATTGAATTGAATCATGCCGATCTTGACCCTCATGCCTTGGCGCGTGAAAAAACCGACAAGGTGAGAAGCATGCTGCTGGATAGCGTCCAGCCTTTGCCATTGGTTGACGTCGTGAAAGCCTGGCATGGTCGTCGTCCTATGTCGGTAGGTACGGGGAGTGAAAGCGCGATTGCGGAAGCTC
Source organism: Citrobacter sp. S46_ASV_140 (assembly GCF_018919545.1). Classification (NCBI taxonomy): domain Bacteria; kingdom Pseudomonadati; phylum Pseudomonadota; class Gammaproteobacteria; order Enterobacterales; family Enterobacteriaceae; genus Citrobacter; species Citrobacter sp. S46_ASV_140. The sequence goes on along the minus strand of NZ_JAHLRC010000049.1, from coordinate 30,772 downwards.
TGCTCGCACACCTTGGGCTGCGTCGCTATTTTGATGCTGTAGTCGCAGCCGATCACGTACAACACCATAAACCTGCTCCTGATACGTTTTTGCTCTGTGCCGAACGTATGGGTGTTGCTCCGGCGCGCTGTGTCGTGTTTGAAGATGCCGATTTTGGACTGCAGGCGGCGCGTGCCGCAGGAATGGACGCGGTGGATGTCCGGTTATTGTGAGTGATGGACTATCGCTCCTGTCACTGTTTGCCAGCAGTTTTCTCAGCGCTACGCTATTACCCGGCAATTCTGAAGTTGTTTTAGTTGCTTTGCTGGTCTCTGGGATAAGTCATCCCTGGGTCTTAGTCTTAACAGCAACAATGGGTAATAGCCTTGGAGGGTTAACTAACGTTATCCTTGGGCGTTTCTTTCCATTGCGTAAAACATCGCGCTGGCAAGAAAAAGCCACTGGCTGGCTGCGGCGCTATGGCGCTGTCACACTATTATTAAGCTGGATGCCGGTTGTGGGTGATTTACTGTGCCTGTTAGCTGGATGGATGCGCATCTCGTGGGGTCCAGTACTTTTTTTCTTATGCCTTGGCAAGGCGCTGCGCTATGTAGTTGTCGCAGCGGTTACGACGCAAGGCATTATGTGGTGGCACTAATTGTGTTGTGAGATAGCCTTCAGGGTAACCAATACCATTATGCTAATTAAAACGATTTTGACAGGCGGGAGGTCAATTTGATCCCGGACGTATCACAGGCGCTGGCCTGGCTGGAAAACCATCCTCAGGCGTTAAAGGGGATTCAACGTGGGCTGGAGCGCGAAACGCTGCGCGTTAATGCAGATGGGTCATTAGCAACGACAGGCCATCCTGAGGTGTTAGGCTCAGCGCTAACGCATAAATGGATAACCACTGACTTTGCCGAAGCGCTGCTGGAGTTTATTACGCCTCCAGGCGACGACATTGAGAAAATGCTCACATTTATGCGCGACCTGCATCGGTATACCGCCAGGAACCTGGGCGACGAGCGTATGTGGCCGCTGAGCATGCCTTGCTATATTGCCGAAGGCCAGGATATCGAACTGGCACAGTACGGTACGTCGAATACCGGTCGTCTGAAAACGCTGTACCGTGAAGGCCTCAAAAACCGTTACGGCGCGCTGATGCAGACTATCTCCGGCGTACACTACAATTTCTCATTGCCGATGGCTTTCTGGCAGGCGAAATGTGGCGTAACGGACGGCGAAGATGCTAAAGAGAAGATCTCCGCGGGTTACTTCCGTCTGATCCGCAACTACTACCGTTTTGGTTGGGTGATCCCGTATCTGTTTGGCGCCTCTCCGGCCATTTGTTCCTCTTTCCTGCAAGGAAAACCGACAACCCTGCCGTTTGAAAAAACCGACTGTGGGATGTATTACCTGCCGTATGCGACGTCGCTGCGTCTGAGTGATTTGGGCTATACCAATAAGTCGCAAAGCAATCTCGGAATTACGTTTAACGATTTGCATGAGTATGTGGCAGGATTAAAGCGCGCGATTAAAACCCCTTCCGAGGAGTACGCGGCGATCGGTCTGGAGAAGGACGGTAAGCGTCTGCAAATCAACAGCAACGTTCTGCAGATTGAAAATGAGCTGTATGCGCCTATTCGCCCGAAACGCGTCACTCGTCGTGGCGAAACGCCTTCTGACGCGCTTCTGCGTGGCGGTATTGAGTACATCGAAGTTCGCTCGCTGGATATCAACCCGTTCTCACCGATCGGCGTGGACGAGCAGCAGGTGCGCTTCCTCGATCTGTTTATGGTCTGGTGTGCGCTGGCCGATGCCCCGGAAATGAGCAGCGATGAATTGCTGTGTACGCGTAAAAACTGGAATCGGGTGATTCTCGAAGGTCGTAAGCCTGGACTGACGTTAGGTATTGGCTGTGAAACAGCCCAGTTCCCGTTGCCTAAGGTAGGGAAAGATCTGTTCCGTGATCTGAAACGCGTGGCACAAACGCTGGACAGCATCGATGGGGGAGAGGAGTATCAAAAGGTCTGTGATGAACTGGTTGCCTGTTTTGACAACCCAGAACTGACTTTCTCTGCCCGGATCCTACGGTCTATGATTGATGAAGGCATTGGCGGCACGGGTAAAGCGCTGGGTGAGGCTTACCGAAATCTGCTGCGTGAAGAGCCGTTAGAAATATTGCAGGAAGCGGAATTTATTGCTGAAACCGAGGCTTCAAAGCGTCGTCAGCAGGAGATCGAAGCGGCTGATACTGAGCCGTTTAGCGTGTGGCTGGAAAAGCACGCTTGATACAAAAGAAAAAGGCCACTCGGGAGTGGCCAAAATTTCATCTCTGAAAACAGGGATGATGATAACAAATGCGCGTCTTTCATATACTCAGACTCGCCCCGGAACAAAGAGTTCAGATTATTTTCAAAAAATTTATCGGAGGTGGCTAAATGCCGTTGTTAGATAGTTTTACTGTCGATCACACCCGGATGGAAGCTCCCGCGGTCCGGGTTGCAAAAACGATGAACACCCCGCATGGCGACGCAATCACCGTGTTTGATCTGCGTTTCTGCATTCCGAACAAAGAAGTGATGCCTGAGAAAGGTATCCACACGCTGGAACACCTGTTTGCAGGTTTTATGCGTAACCACCTCAACGGCAACGGCGTGGAGATTATCGATATCTCTCCGATGGGATGCCGCACTGGCTTTTACATGAGCCTGATTGGTACGCCAGACGAGCAGCGTGTTGCCGACGCGTGGAAAGCGGCGATGGCGGACGTGCTGAAAGTGCAGGATCAAAACCAGATCCCGGAGCTGAACGTTTACCAGTGTGGCACGTATCAGATGCACTCTCTTAGCGAAGCACAGGATATCGCACGTCATATTCTGGAGCATGATGTACGCGTTAACAGCAATGAAGAGCTGGCGCTGCCGAAAGAGAAACTGCAGGAACTGCATATTTAGTCATACTGATTAGTTGTTCCAGCATTTAAATTAACCTCGGCTTATAACCGGGGTTTTTTATTGCCCCTCCCCCTAAACCACCTCCCTGGTAGGTAATGCCAGTCAGTTAAGCATTATGGAGAACATGTGATTTCGGCTCAGGGTTCCGTTCACCTCAGTGGCATCACTTTTCTGAAGCGCAGATACCCGTGAACGCGCAAGGGAGGCTCACCGCCGCCTCCCTTGCAACCCAGGCTCCCGGCGGGAAAATCGTCGCTGCGCGATTCATTCGTCTTATGCCGTCTGCCTGTCGGGTCGGGGCCGGGCCTGCGTCCCTGCAGGCCGTCCCCTCTGCCCGCATCCCTGCGGGCAGACCCGGTCAGCCGTCAACGCCTCATCGATTTTCAGCCGGACCGGGGTCATCGCTGCAACGCACTGACTTCCAGTTAAGTCTGTTTTGCTGTTCAGATAAAAAACGCAGGTGGTCAGGTGTGGGCTGGTCCGGCTGAAAATTGTCGACGTGTTTCCGTAAGGCCGGGAGAACCCGCAGGGATGCGGGTTCAGGGCGCGTTTTGCAGGGACGCTGCCTCGCGCCCGGCCCGGTAGCCTGGAGGAATAAACGGAGGGGACCGCGGAGCGGCAATTTTCCCGCCGGGAGCCGGGATTGTTAAGGGTACGGCGATAGTACCCTTAACACGTTCACAGGTCGTATTGCCTCAGAGAAGTGACAAACATAAGGTGAACGTAGCAATACGCCGGAGGCAACAGATTCATTACCTCTGTATGTGCCACTCATCCTCGTTAACTAACAAGCATTACTCCTAGGGGGCAATAAAAAAGGGATCCGCAGATCCCTTTTATCAGATATTTAGTGCGCGCCACCGCCGCCGCCGCCCGCACCGAAGGGTGGTTTGGCAAACCACACCAGGCCAAGCAAGACCAGGAAGATCCCCGCCGACATCCAGAAGATTTCGTTGGCGGAAATAATCAGCCCCTGATTGGTGATCTGCTGGGCTATCCAGCCTGACGCTTGCTGATGCGTCATCCCTAAATCCTGCAGCTTATCGTACATTGCCTGCGCGTTTGGATTGTAAGGATTAACGGATTCCGTTAACTGCGCATGGTGAAGTGACTCGCGGTTAGTCCACATCGTCGTCGTAATTGATGTGCCAATAGAGCCGGCTAGCGTTCGCGTAAAGTTCGACAAACTTGATGCCGCGGCCAGACGCTCAGGCGGTAAGCCGGACAGCGTGATAGTCGTCAGCGGCATAAAGAAGCAGGCTACCGCGAACCCCTGAATAAACTGTGGCCAGGCCGATGCGCCAAAGTCCATACCCGGTTCGAACGTCCACGCACGCCAGTAGAAACAGACGGCGTACATAATAAAACTGAACGTGACTAACCGACGCATATCAAGCTTGTGCGCGAAGCGGCCGATAATCGGCGATAAGATCACCGGAATCACCCCAACCGGCGCTGACGCCAGACCGGCCCAGGTTGCCGTATAGCCGTATACCTCCTGCAACAGCTGCGGCAGCAGGACGATTGCGCCGAAGTAGAGCATATAGGCCAGACTGATACACAGACAGCCGATGGTAAAGTTGCGCGACTTAAACAGTGAGAGGTCGACAATGGGGTGCTCGTCGGTAAGCTCCCAGACGATCAGGAAGCTGATGGCGACAACGGCGACCACCGTCAGGATGATAATCTCCTGAGAGGCGAACCAGTCCAGCTCTTTGCCGCGGTCGAGCATAATCTGCAAACTGCCGATACCAATGACCAGCAGGGCCAGACCAATGGCATCGATGCGCCGCTGCTCGGTTTTGGTTTCCCGACCGCGCAGGGTTTGCAGAGTCATCAATACCACCGCAGCACCGATTGGCACGTTGATGAAAAATATCCAGCCCCAGTGATAGTTGTCGCTGATATAGCCCCCAAGAATAGGGCCACATATCGGGGCAACAATCACCGTCATCGACCATAGCGCCAGGGCGATGGAACGCTTGGCGGGAGGATAGTTATTCAACAACAAGCTTTGTGACAGCGGAATTAATGGACCGGCGACAATCCCCTGGATTACGCGGAAGAAAATCAGCATGTTCAGGCTGGTGGACATCCCGCATGCCCATGACGCAATGACGAAGGCGATAGTTGACCACATGAATAGCCTTACTTCGCCAAAGCGCTTTGCCAGCCAGCCGGTGATCGGAATCGAGATAGCGTTCGCCACCCCGAATGAGGTGATCACCCAGGTTCCCTGGCTCAGTGAAGAGCCGAGGTTCCCGGCGATAGTGGGGATCGCCACGTTAGCAATGGTGGAGTCCAGCACCTGCATGAATGTCGCCAGGGACAGCGCGATCGTCATAATGACGAGCTGCGCGCCTTCCAGCGGTTTTTGCTGTTGCATCACACGCACCTTTGAATTAGCCCGCGTTGGCCTGCACGATCTCTTCGATCATCTTATTGACCGGAGCAAGGTTGATTTCCCGTGCATTACTTTCTGATACCGGCGTGGTGCGAACCTGGCTTGCCAGAATTTGTCCGTCACGATTTGAGGTATCTACCGTAACCAGCGTAGATAAACCGATACGCAGCGGATGCTGCGCCAGCTGCTGTGCATCCAGTTCAATACGCACCGGCAGACGCTGGACGACTTTGATCCAGTTACCCGTCGCGTTTTGTGCTGGCAGCAGGGAAAAGGCGCTGCCCGTACCCATATCCAGCCCGATAACCTTACCGGTATATTTCACGTCATCGCCGTAAATATCACTGATAACGGTCGCCGGTTGACCGATACGCATGTGCGCGAGCTGTGTTTCTTTGAAGTTGGCATCCACCCACAGGTTAGTGGCTGGAACGACCGCCATCAGCGGCGTGGTCGGGCTAATTTGCGCTCCCGGCTGCACGGAACGACGGGAAACATAGCCAGTCATTGGGCTGACGATTCGGGTTCGTTCCAGCGCCAGCCAGGCATTGCGCACTTCAGTGGCCGCCTGTTGCACGGCTGGCTGGTCTTCCAGCTTACTGCCGAGAATCATCGCCTGGTTGGCATTATATTGTTGGATAGCGACATCAAGCTGAGCCTGAGCGCTGGCGACGGCATCACGCGCATGTTGCAGCTCTTCGCGGCCAATCAGGTTGGCGTTGCCCAGCGGGACACGGCGATTAAAGTCGCTTTGTGCCTGCGCCAGCGCGGTTCTCTGCACTTCAATGCTTGCCTGCAACTGCTTGCTGTTGATCATCAACTGGTGCGTCTGACGCACGCTGGAAGCCAGCGCAGTTTTGGCTTTTTCAAATGCCTGCTTTGCGTCCGTCTGGTCGAGGGTGACCAGCACATCGCCTTGTTTTACAAAGTCAGTGTTATCAGCCCAGACTTTCGTCACGCTGCCTGATACCTGCGCCATGATTTGAACCTGGTTCCCTGCCACGTACGCATCGTCTGTCTCTTCGACATGACGCAGTACTAAAAACCAATAAATCCCATATGCCACGGCAATGATAATAAAGAGCAAGGTCAGAAGGAGCAGCATACTTTTACGTTTGCCATTCTTCTTGACCGGTTGCTGCGGGGTTTGAGTCTCCGCATTTGCGCTCATGTTGTTCTCCACGATCTTCTTTTTTTTTCACATCGGCTGAGCCGACCTGTTTATCAGACAGGCCAGCAGTATGCGTGCTGGCCTGTCGGTTTTTTCAGTTATAAATCTGGATTTCTGAGCGAGTCGGCGCGTTAGCGCAACGCTTCTAATACCGCGCCATCCTGCTCCATCTGGTCAAGACGGGTCAGAAGTTTACGGGTAATTTGCTCAAGCTGATCTTTTTCGGTGGTGCTGAGAGATGACCAAAGCTGATGCAGGCAGTTATGCTGAGGCGGTAACACCTCTTGCAAAAATGCGTGGCCTTTCTCGGTCAATTGCAGATGCAGACAGCGGCGATCGTTATCGCTTTCGCGACGTTCGATCCAGCCACGTTTTTCTAACTCATCCGCAATGCGGGTTGCGTTAGTGCGTGACGAGCCAAGCGCGCAACTCAGTTCAGAAGGCTGAATACTGTGGTTTTCCTGAGACTCCAGCGTAATCAACGCCATAAACAATGTCTCGTTAATCCCTTGAGCTTTCAGCATCTTATTGCGGTTTTCCAGCAGCTTGCCCTGCATGTGCATGCATAGACGAGTCAGAAGCACTTCCTGATAAGGGAACTCTTCGTAGCGGCTGGCGCGAAATTTTAGCATTTGTTCAATGGGCGTAAACGAACTATCCATTTGGGTATAACCTCATTAATTTCAGCCGATATAGTAACGACAGTGACAAATAAAGTAAATGTATTATTTATTTAAAATGATTGTTTTTATCTATAAGACAATCAGCATTTTCCAGGCTAATCCATAGCCCAGAGCACTCAGTAAGGTTGGAATGATGATGCTGCGGGTCTTATAGAAGCTTGCGCCCAGTATGACAAACCCCACCAGCGTAGGCACGAACCGACGAGAGTCGTGCATCACTTCTGGCGCGGTAGACACCACCAACAGGGCGCAAATTGATGCAATGCCAATGGTGTCGAGTAATATGCCCGTCGCGCCGCGCTTCGTCGGGCGAACATTCCCCACTCCAAGACGGAGCGGCAAATAACGAAAACAGTAGTTAACGCAGCCGACCAACAGGCCAAGCAGCAGGACCTCATAGCTCATCGGGACCTCCCTGCCAAAATGACTGGATAAGAGCCGTCAGACATCCGCAGACAATGCCTGCAAGGATGGCGGCAGGAATGGAAAACAGCATGACGCCAGCCAGCGCGCCGGCCAGTGCTGCAGTTACACAAAGTGCTTGTTGACGCTGGAAAGAGGCGAGCAGGAAGCTCATGAACAGCGCCGGGAGCATGAAGCCCAACGCCGCTTCAACTGCCGGGTAATCCTTGAGTAAACCACTGCCGGAAAACGCGCCGATCACCGTGCCAAACACCCAGGAGGCCCAGGAGCATAGCGCAATGCCGATCATCCAGTTTTCACTCCAGCGCCGGTTATCCCGTACCAGCTTCGCCGTGGCGGCGGCAAAGACTTCATCGGTGAGGCCAAAGGCCCACAGCGCGCTTTTGGGTTTGCTCAGTCGCTGGGCTATTCGGCTACGCAGGGAAGGTCCGTACAAAACATGGCGTACATCCATGGCCATGACGGTCAGTGCGGCGACCCACAAAGAACTGCCTGCGGCGAGCATTGTGGTGATGACAAACTGGCTGGCTCCCGCATAGATAATGCAGGAGAAAAACACGCTTTCAACCGGAGTAAAGCCAAGGCGAGTGGCATTGAGACCAAATGCAAAAGCGACCGGAATATAGCTGATGACTATTGGCAGGCTGTCTTTGAATCCTTCAGTTAGCGTCGCAGAACTGGGTTCAGACTGGGATATCGGGCTTTCCATAGGGTTATAGGTTTCATTACCGAAATTAATATAACTTGGTTCAATGAGTTATAACCTTAGCAGACTGATGGGCTCCTTAACACCCTGCGGAGCCCAATCAGCGGTAAACATACGCTATATGCTTAATTTACGGCTTCCTGACGGTGATATCCTCGCCACCAGACCAACAGGTTGAGTAGGGCAACGGTCGTACCGGCCAGACAAACGCCAGCCCAACCGGCATGCTGCCAGGCGGAGGCCGAAATCAGCGAACCTGCCGCCCCGCCAATAAAATAGCTGGTCATGTATCCGGCGGTCAGGCGATTACGCGCGTCCGGATGAATGCGATAGATAACCGTCTGGTTGGTGATATGCACACCCTGAACGGTGAGGTCCAGGACCAGGATACCGATAATCAGCATTGGTACGGAACTATGCCCTAACCAGATAGCCCACCAGGAGAGCAGCAGTAATAACAGACCTGTGGTCGTGGTGAGATGTGATTTTCCCTTATCGGCAAAACCACCTGCCGGACGCGCGCCTAACGCCCCTGCGGCCCCTGCCAAGCCAAACAGCCCGATCGTTCCTTCGGAGTAGTTAAACGGCGGCGCGGCGAGCAAAAACGCCATAGAGGTCCAGAGAATACTGAAATTGGCAAAGGTCAGGCAGCCCAGCATCGCGCGGGTACGCAGCAATTTATCATGGATAAACAGGCTGAATACGGAGCCTAACAGTTGCGGATAGTTGAGATGAGTATCTGATTTCATCTTCGGCAGGCCGCGCCACAGCGCAATCGCCATCAGCGCCATTAATATCGATGCGACCCAAAATACGGTGCGCCAGCCGCCAAGATTGGCCAGTAATCCCGCCACGGTGCGCGCCAGCAGGATACCCAGCAGCAGGCCGCTCATAATGGTGCCGACAACTTTACCGCGCTTATCCGGCGTGGCAAGCGTCGCCGCCAGCGGAACCAGAATCTGTGCCACTACCGAGAACAACCCGGTCAGGGCGGTGCCGAGGATCAGCATGCCCAGCGACTGGCTGCTGGCGGTAATAAGCATGCCGCCTGCCGCTAACAGCGTCATGGAGACGATCAGCATCCGACGTTCAAACATATCGCCAAGCGGTACTAAAAACAGCAGGCCGGCGGCATAGCCGAGCTGGGCCGCGGTGACGATAAAGCCAGCGGTACTGGCCGATAGCGAAAAGTTACGTGCGATGGTGTCGAGCAGCGGCTGCGCGTAATAGTTACTGGCGACGGCGAGGCCGGTGGCGATAGACATTAACAGGATCAGCGAAGAGCTAAGTCCCTGAGTGGTTTTCGTCATGGTTTTCAACTGAAAAATGGGTTGCAGAAAACAATCATAACGTAAGTGATTAAATGTTGCTGATTTGTTGGGTGATGGATTGTGCGGTTGGGAGGAGGGCGTGTAGGCCGGATAAGGCGCATCGCGCCACCATCCGGCATTGGTGTGATGGCGCTACGCTTATCAGGCCTACGAGGGGGTTATTTCTGCGCAGCCAGCGCTTCTTTCACCCAGCCATCAAACTGTTGCTGGTGGGCTTTGATCCAGCCGTCAACGTGACCCTGCACGTCGGCTTCAGATGCTTTCCCGTCGTGCATCATCGCGTTCTGCGCGTTGATATCCGCCAGCGGCAGCTTCATGACGGCAAACAGTTTCGCCGCAGCCGGGTTTTTCTCCGCCCAGGCTTTGTTGGCGACAATATGCATAGTGTTCACCGGGAAGCCGTAGTTGGCGCCGTTTTGCAGCTTGGTATCAATGTCTTTCTGCTCGCCTGGCAGGGAAGAGAACGGCACCTGCAGCCAGACCACATCTTTACCCGGTTTCATAACGTCGCTCACCCAGTACGGTGTCCAGGTGTAGTAAAGAATGGGTTTGCCTTCTTTAAAGCGGGTAATGGTGTCAGCCATCATCGCCGCATAGTTACCGTGGCTGACCTCGACGGTTTTTTCCAGATCGAAGGCTTTGTTCTGGTGGTTGATCACCGCTTCGCAGCCCCAGCCCGGCGAGCAGCCCATCATGTCTGCTTTTCCGTCGCCGTTGGTATCAAAGATTTTGGCGATCTTCGGATCTTTTAACTGGGCAATGTTGGTGATTTTATACTGCTCAGCGGTTTTTTTATCGATCAGATAACCTTGCGCGGCACCCGTAACGAATACCCCCTCGCGATAGAACTTTTTGTCTCCGCCCGCTGCGGCATACATATCATCATGCAGCGGCTGCCAGTTCACAGCGGTAAAAGTTGCATCGCCAGAGGCAATGGAGGTATAGCCGACGTTGTAGTCAACTTCGCTTGTTTTGTTAACGGTATAACCCAGTTTCTCCAGCGCACGGGCGACCAGTTGCGTCTGGAAGGATTCTTCAGAGATAGTGCTCTGGATTGGCTGTACAGTGATGCCTTTGCCTGGCAGATCGGCAGCGAAAGTGCTGGTGGAGACAAGGGTGGCAAACGCTGTGGCAATAATGACGTTCTGTCGCATCGTTGTTCCTTAATTATTGGAGGGACGTATAGGCCCGGTAAGCAATGCGCCACCGGGCAACGGGTGAATTACTTCGTGAATGGGCGAGTGATAAGCCCAACGGGACCGGTGGTGTACCAGCGACGGTTACCACGGCTACGGGCGTCGCGACCGACAGCCTGCGTCAGGCGGTCGAGAATGATGGCGAGGATCACGATCCCAACCCCGCCGACGGTGGCAAGCCCCATATCCAGACGACCGATTCCGCGCAGAACCATCTGACCCAGTCCGCCGACGGCGATCATCGACGCGATGACGACCATTGAGAGCGCCAGCATCAGCGTCTGGTTGACCCCGGCCATAATGGTAGGCATCGCCAGCGGGAGCTGGACTTTAAACAGCATCTGACGCGGGCTGGCGCCAAATGAGCGCGAGGCTTCAATCAAGTCGGCTGGCACCTGGTTAATCCCCAGAATGGTCAGACGCACGATTGGCGGCAGGGCGAAGATAATCGTCACCACCACGCCCGGGACGTTGCCGATACCAAACAGCATGACGATCGGCACCAGATAGACGAACGCCGGTGTGGTTTGCATGGCGTCCAGCAGCGGACGAACAATTTTTGCCGCCCGTGGACTGCGCGCCAACCAGATCCCCATGGGTAGACCGATCACCACGCAGAACAGCAGCGCGGTTAGTACCAGCGCCAGGGTGATCATGGCCTGCGACCACGCGCCGATGGCCCCGATTGCAATCAATGAAATCAGCGTAGCAACGCCCATTCCAACGCCGGAAATCTGCCAGGCAATCAGAGCGAACAGGATAATCGCCACCGGGGCTGGCATACCCAACAGAAGCTGCTGGAAGCCGTTGAGAATATAATCCACCGGGACTCGAATGCCCTGGAAGACCGGACGGAAATGGGTAACGACCCAGTCGATCCCTTCTGTGACCCAGCTATCCAGCGGGATCAGCGTTTTATGGAACGGATCCATAATATTGAAATGCTCTGGCGCCGGCGCGGGTGCGCTGGTCAGCCAGTCTGCGCCACCGCCGTCAGCTGGCGCGCCTGATGGCGTACTCCAGGCATCGGCGGTTTGTGCGGCACTGTCGGCCGCTGGTGTGGTATCCCACGGATTGGTTTGATCAGCCATTGTTTGCCCCCTCACGATCTAAAGCCTGTAACAGCATGCGTTTTGAAATAATGCCCACATACTGCTGTTCCTCATCAACAACCGGCACCGCGCACGGGGCCTGGCCGACATGAGAAAGCAACTCGCTGAGAGGAGTTTGTGCATCCACGGCTAGCGGCTCATCGATCAATGCCGCTTCAATACCTTGCGCCTGACTTAATGCTGTTTTTAAAGAGTCGATAGAGACAACGCCGACGAATTTATTGCCGCGCTCGATCACGTAACCATATTCGCGATCTTTGTCCTGCAATAATTGCAGCGCTGAACGTGGACCGACCCCGGGCGTTTTACGAATTAAACCTTCAGGGCTACGACGTGAAATATCTTTGGCACTAAAGACCTGGCTAATATCAACGCCGCGGAAGAAGGTGCGTACATAATCATTGGCCGGATTATTCAGGATTTCATCTGGCGTGCCGACCTGGACCACTTCACCGTTTTGCATAATGGCAATTCTGTCGCCAATACGCATAGCTTCGTCGAGATCGTGGGAAATAAAGACCACGGTACGTTGATGTTTCGCCTGTAGTTTTACCAGTTCATCCTGCATCTCGGTACGAATTAACGGATCGAGGGCAGAAAAGGCCTCATCCATTAATAAAATGTCAGGGTTAATGGCTAATGCACGGGCGAGGCCCACACGCTGGCGCATCCCTCCGGAAAGTTCATCCGGGTATCCGTGAGCATAATTCTCCAGACCAACCTGACGCAGCGCATCTAACGCTTTTTCACGACGTTCATCCGCGCCAACACCGGCTAATTCCATGCCGAATGCCGTATTGTCCAGGACCGTCATGTGCGGCATCAGGGCAAAGGACTGGAAAACCATCGCAATCTTTTTTCTGCGCACCTCGCGAAGCTCAGCATCGGATATCCGGGCGATGTCTACGCCGTCAATCAATACTTGCCCGCGGGTGGGTTCAATCAGGCGATTGAGAAGGCGTACCATTGTGGATTTACCCGAACCGGATAATCCCATGATGACAAATATCTCGCCTTCTTCAATGGCCAGACTGGCGTTCTTAACGCCAAGCGATAGCCCTGTTTTATCCAGAATCTGCTCTTTTGAAAGTCCTTTTTCAATATATTTGAAGGCTCTCTGCGGATGCTCTCCAAATATCTTATAGAGATTTTTAACTTCTAATTTAATTGCCATGCAATAGAATGATTCCTGTTATTTGTTTATATCGATATATTACCTGATGGAAATAGTGACCTTTTTCTACCCTAACATACTGAGAATCTGAGACAACCCTGAATTTGTTTGTGGTACGAATATTGCCGAAGGCCATGTGGCGGGACTTCCCGTGATATAAGGGCTGAGCGCGAATGTGAATGGGGTAATATTTTTTGTAAATGGCAATGAAAAGTCGCCTGAATTGCTGAAATGCAGGCGAATAATGCGTCTGATATTGAGTGTAGATCACACAATTATATTTGCACGACAAAAGTGTGATCCTGTTAAAATATTTCCGCGAAAAATGTACGGTATTTCCCGCGGAAATGAGTGCTAGAAATTCCAGTCGTCGTCTTCGGTTTCGACAGCTTTTCCCATCACGTATGATGAGCCGGAACCCGAGAAGAAATCGTGGTTTTCGTCAGCGTTGGGCGACAGCGCAGCAAGGATTGCCGGGTTAACCTCCGCCATTTCTGGCGGGAATAATGCCTCATACCCCAAATTCATTAATGCCTTATTGGCGTTGTAGCAAAGGAAGGCTTTGACGTCATCCACCCAGCCGGTTTCTGCATACAATTCTTCCGTATAACGCGCTTCGTTATCATACAATTCCATCAGCAGATCGAGGGCAAAATTCTTTAACTCCTCGCGTGCGGATTCAGAAATGTGCTCCAGACCTTTTTGATATTTATAACCAATGTAATACCCGTGAACGGCTTCATCACGAATGATCAGACGAATGAGATCGGCGGTATTGGTCAGTTTTCCTCGGCTGGAGAAATACATTGGCAACCAGAAGCCGGAATAGAACAGGAAGGATTCCAGAAATACGCTGGCAATTTTTTTCTTCAACGGTTCGTCGCTGGCGTAATGTGTCAAAACGATCTGTGCCTTGCGCTGGAGTGGGGTATTTTCTTCACTCCACGCGTAAGCCGCATCCACGTCTTTGGTCTGGCAAAGAGTGGAGAAAATTGAGCTGTACGAACGGGCGTGCACCGCTTCCATAAAGCTGATATTCGATAGCACCGCCTCTTCATGCGGCGTTAACGAATCGGCCATCAATGCTGGCGCACCGGCTATGTTCTGAATAGTGTCGAGCAGCGTCAGCCCGGTAAAAACGCGGATAGTCAGCTGCTGTTCGGCGGCGTTCAACGTTTGCCAGGCCGGGATATCGTTGGAGAGCGGGACCTTTTCCGGTAACCAGAAGTTACTGGTCAGGCGATTCCAAACCTCGAGATCTTTATCATCCTCAATCTTGTTCCAGTTGATGGCACTCACGCGGGATAATGTCATGTTGTCCTCCTTACAGCGCGCATGACACGCAACCTTCGATTTCGGTTCCTTCCAGCGCCAACTGGCGTAGTCGGATGTAATACAGCGATTTGATGCCTTTACGCCAGGCGTAAATTTGCGCTTTGTTGATATCGCGAGTGGTGGCGGTATCGGGGAAAAAGAGCGTCAGTGAAAGCCCCTGATCGACATGCCGCGTTGCTTCAGCGTAGGTATCAATGATTTTTTGTGGACCAATCTCGTAGGCATCCTGATACAAGGCCAGATTCTCATTGGTCATAAACGGGGCAGGGTAGTAAACGCGCCCGGTTTTGCCCTCTTTGCGAATCTCCACTTTTGACACGATCGGGTGAATGCTTGATGTCGCATGGTTGATGTAGGAGATAGAACCCGTTGGCGGAACCGCTTGTAAATTCTGGTTATAAATGCCGTAGCGCATGACATCTTCACGCAGCTGCGACCACATTTCGCGCGTTGGCAGCGTAATGCCGCTGGCGGCAAACAGTGTGCGAACCTTGGCAGTTTTTGGCTGCCAGTCGCCCTGCAGATACTGGTTAAAATACTCACCGCTGGCGTAGCGGGACTGTCTGAATCCGGCAAAGGTTTTGCCGCGTTCCCGGGCGAGCTTCATCGACGTATTCAGCGCATGCCAGGTGATGGTGTAGAAATAGAGATTGGTGAAATCCAGCCCTTCAGGTGAGCCGTAGGCGATACCTTCCCGCGCCAGATACCCGTGCAGGTTCATCTGCCCAAGACCGATAGCGTGCGATGCGCTGTTCCCGGCCTCAATTGAGGGTACGCTGCGGATATGGCTCATGTCCGAAACGGCCGTTAAACCGCGAACCGCCGTTTCCACGGTGCGTCCAAAGTCTGGCGAATCCATGGTATGAGCGATATTCAACGAGCCGAGGTTGCAGGAGATATCGTGCCCTGTTTGTGCGTAATTGAGGTTTTCATCGTAGGTGGAAGCGCTATTAACCTGCAAAATCTCCGAGCACAGGTTGCTCATATTGATTCGACCGGCAATCGGATTGGCGCTATTCACCGTGTCTTCAAACATGATGTAAGGGTAGCCGGACTCGAACTGGATCTCGGCCAGCCGCTGGAAGAAATCGCGGGCGTTAATGTATTTTTTGCGCACTCGTTTGTCGGCAACCAGTTCGTCATACCGTTCAGTTACGGCGATATCACCGAATGGTTTGCCGTAAATTCGTTCCACGTCATACGGTGAAAACAGCGCCATTTGGGCATTTTCTTTGGCTAACTGGAAGGTGACATCCGGGATCACCACTCCAAGCGAGAGCGTTTTGATACGGATTTTCTCGTCGGCGTTTTCACGTTTGGTATCGAGAAAACGCAAAATATCCGGATGATGCGCGTGCAGATACACCGCGCCCGCACCCTGACGCGCCCCTAATTGATTCGCATAAGAAAACGCATCCTCCAGCATTTTCATTACCGGGATCACCCCAGAGGACTGGTTCTCAATGCGCTTAATGGGCGCACCTGCCTCACGCAGGTTAGAGAGCAAAAATGCCACGCCGCCGCCGCGTTTGGAGAGTTGCAGCGCCGAGTTGACCGCCCGTCCAATTGACTCCATGTTGTCTTCAATGCGTAACAGGAAGCAGGAAACCAGCTCGCCGCGTTGCTGTTTACCGCAGTTTAAAAAGGTTGGCGTGGCGGGTTGAAAACGCCCGGAGAGCATTTCATCGGTCAGTTGCAGAGCGAGCGCTTCATCGCCCTGCGCCAGCGTGAGCGCCACCATCGTTACGCGATCCTCAAAGTCTTCGAGATAGCGCTTCCCGTCGAACGTTTTCAGCGTATAGCTGGTGTAGAACTTCCATGCGCCGAGGAACGTCTGGAAACGGAATCCGCTGGCGTGGGCGTGGGCGAATAGCTTCAGCACAAACGCGCGATCATAGCGGGCTAACACGCTGGCATCGTAATAGCCTTCATCCACCAACGTGTCCAGACGCGCCTGCTGGCTGGCAAACGCCACCGAGTTGGGGCGGACGTGGGCGGTAAAGAATGCTTCCACCGCCTGATGGTCTTTGTCGAACTGAATGCGCCCGGCCTTATCGTACAGATTCAGCATGGCGTTCAGGGCGTGATAATCCAGCGTCTGCTGTTCTACACGTTCTGCGGTTGTCGTTGCCAAAATTCGCTCACTCCTTTTTGCACGTTGTCGATATCGCTTTGGGTGCCCATCAGCTCAAAGCGATAGAGCCACGGCACGCCGCATTTTTGTGAGATGACATCACCCGCGCGACCGTAGGCATCCCCGAAATTGCGATTGCCGGAGGCGATCACTCCACGGATTAACGCCCGGTTGTGCGTATCGTTTAAAAAGCGGATCACCTGTCTCGGGACCGCGCCAGCTGTACCGCCGCCACCGTAGGAGGGCACGATTAAAATGTAAGGTTCGTCTACCCGGATCCGCTCGCGTTCGTTAAGCGGAATGCGGATGGCAGGCAGCCCCAGACGCTGCATGAAGCGGTGCGTATTTTCGGAGCTGCTGGAAAAGTAGACGAGCTGACTCATGCGCTGGCCACTTGAGGAGCCGGGCGCAGACGGTTGATCATGTCCGGGCGAAATCCTGACCAACTGGTTTCCCCTGCGACCACGACCGGTAACTGACGAAAGCCTTGATCGCGCAGGCGATCAGCCATATCGGGGTGTAAATCGACGTTTACCATCTCAAAGTCAAACCCGCGGCTTTCCATCGCCCGCTTAGTAGCGTGGCACTGAACACAGTTGTTACGAGTGTAAATAACAATGCGCATGATTCGTATTTCCATCTAAAAGTAGAAGAATGACGCGATAGAGGGCGTCAGGTTGTGTGTGTCTTGATAGAGGAAATACTAGATGTAGTTTTAAAAAGATTCAACCATACAAGATATGGTAATTTTAGATTGGTGAGGGCATGGGTGATGAGCGTGACGGAGGAAGTGATAGAAACTATGGCAAGTTGCCGGATGGCGTTTATGTCGCCATCCGGCAGCGCAGAATCACATGCGCATCCCTACCGCCAGACGGTTAAAGCAGTTCATCAGGCTAATAGCAAACGTCAGATCGCTAATCTCTTTCGCGCTAAAATGGTCGAGCAGCGGCAGATAAACGTCATCTTCGGCATGGGTGCTGGCTATATGGGTGACGGATTCGGCCCACGCCAGCGCCGCACGCTCCTGCTCGCTGAAGTGATGACTCACCCGCCAGCCTGCCAGCGCGTCCAGTTTGGCCTGCGCAACACCGGATTTGCGCAGCGCCTTACTGTGCATTTCCAGGCAAAAGGCGCAGCCGTTGATTTGCGAGACTCGCAGGTAAATCAGTTCCGTCAGCGTAGGTTCCAGCGCGCAGTTTTCCAGCGCTTTGCTGGCCTGAACCAAAGCGTTATAGATTTCAGGACTGAGTTCATAATAGGGCTGGCGTAACATTGTCATGGTATTTCTCCTCGTTTGGATGACCCGCAATGTAGCACTATAATGGACTGCTACAGAGAGCCATATTGTTGCCAAAAAAGCAGACCATAAATGCCACGCTATCAGCAAATCGCCCGTCAGTTAAAAAACGCCATTGAGAAAGGTGAACTAAAGCCAGGCACAAGATTGCCCTCCAGTCGGACCTGGGCCCAGGAGCTGGGGGTATCACGTTCGACGGTGGAAAATGCCTATGCCGATCTGGTGGCGCAGGGCTGGCTCACGCGGCGCGGGCAGGCAGGAACATTTGTCAGTGAGCAACTGCGACCGGAAAACGCACCTGTGTCTCCCGCCATCTTCGCCGGAGAAAACCCCAGGCCGCAGCCTTTTCAGATGGGATTACCCGCACTCGATCTCTTCCCGCGGGACGTCTGGGCGCGGGTGATGGGGCGGCGTTTACGCACCCAAACGCGTTTTGACCTGGCCGTGGGCGATGTTTGCGGCGAACGGGTTTTACGTCAGGTGATTGTCGATTACCTGCGCGTCTCACGCAGTATTGAGTGCCAGCCGGAGCAGATTTTTATTACTTCAGGCTACGCGGCATCAATGACGTTAATCCTGCGCGCTCTGTCTCAACCCGGTGAGGGGATGTGGGTCGAAGATCCTGGCTTTCCGTTGATTCACCCCGTGGTGGCTCAGGAGCGCATTGAGCTGATGCCGGTGTCGGTTGATGCCGATGGTCTGGATGTCTGTGCTGGGATCCGTGACTACCCGCAGGCGCGTTTTGTGCTGCTCACACCCGCACACCAAAGTCCGCTGGGCGTCGCCCTGTCATTAGACCGTCGCCACCAACTGCTTGAATGGGCGACTCGGGCGCAGGCGTGGATCATTGAAGATGATTACGACAGTGAATTTCGCTACCACGGTAAACCGTTGCCGCCGCTAAAAAGTTTGGATGCGCCCCAGCGGGTGATTTATGCCGGAACGTTCAGCAAATCAATGTTTCCTGCTTTGCGCACGGCATGGCTGGTGGTACCCCTGACTCAGGTCGAACATTTTCGTCAGCAGGCGGCGCTAACGGCCTGTAGCGTTCCGGTTTTATGGCAGCAAACGCTGGCGGATTTTATGCAAGATGGCCACTTCTGGCGGCACTTAAAACGTATGCGCCAGAATTATGCCCTGCGACGTCAATGGATGGAAAACGCGCTGAGCGAACAAGGATTTAACGTCATTCCTCAGGAAGGAGGGATTCAGCTGGTGATAACTGTCGACGGAGATGATGTTGCGCTAGTGCGCAAAGCGAATCAGGCCGGGCTGGCGGTTCAGGCGTTAAGCCGCTGGCGAATAACTTCAGCAGGAAAGGGGGGAATATTGCTGTCGTTTACCAACATCAGCTCGGTGGAAATGGCGCAGCAGGCGGCGTATCAACTGCGGATGTCGCTGACATAATTCTGCGCGGTTCTTAAGATATTCGTCCCACCATCGCCACTCGTTTATGGACTTTTCTGAAAGCGTTGCTAATGCTGAATCAGGTAAGGTAAGCCCGCAGTAAAAAAGATAACGAGGAAAATATATGTATTTACGACCTGATGAGGTGGCGCGCGTACTTGAAAAAGTGGGCTTTACCGTCGATGTAGTGACGCAAAAAACGTACGGCTATCGTCGTGGCGAAAATTATGTGTACGTTAACCGTGAAGCACGTATGGGACGTACCGCATTAGTTATCCATCCCACGCTAAAAGAGCGCAGCTCTTCGCTGGCGGAACCTGCGACGGATATTAAAACCTGCGATCACTACCAGCAATTCCCGCTATATTTAGCCGGAGAGACTCACGAACATTATGGTATTCCGCACGGCTTCAGTTCGCGAATTGCGCTTGAGCGTTATCTGAGTGGGTTGTTTGGCGACGTTAGTTCAAACTAATAATGCGACTGGCAGGGCCAGTCGCGAAGAGATCTGTCAGGCTTTAGCCTGGTGATAGCTGCTGACCTTAAACAGGCGGCGGCAATAATCAAGAAAGTAGCCATAGACCGCGCCCATCAGCATTGATACCACGATGTTCGAACTTACTGCAGCCGTAATCTGGTGCCAGTCGGCGCCAACCGTCAAAAGAATAATCACATACACTGGTGACTGGAAGGTAACATAAGCCAGCACGTCCGCCAGATTTTTCCCCCATCCTGCCTGCGTGGCTTTACGCGCCGCGCGCATAAACAAATCGCGATACATGCCGTATGGCCACGCGATCAGGATGTTGACGGGGATAGCCACCAGTCTGGAGTACAGAGACTGTTCGAAGCTCATTCCTGAAAGGAATATTTCGATCAACATGTTCACGACAGAACAATAAACAACCATCGCGAACGTGTCTGCTACTGCATGACGCAAGCGTGACTGCGGAGAGAACATGTTAATGCTCCTTGTAAAAAGGGAAAAAAAGGTTTTGAATACCTTCTTGCTAGTGATTTGTCTTGCTGCTTTCGCGTTTGAATAGGATATCTGCCTGGATAATAACTAGCAACTAGCTTAAAATTTTTATTTATTACCTTTTTGTCGATAAAATGCTCTGCAATGGTTTGTTTTTTGTTCGTTTTGGTGTTTTCGTTGCTGATTTAATTAAAGGCATTTTAGATCAATGGGTTATGGAAATTTGTTTTTCTGAATTTTTTGCGCTCCTTTTCTCAATGTTGACTAATGTGCAATATGTATACGCACCGGCTCCGCGTGATGTTGTGGCCTGTTTCTCGAGTGATACCCTGAGACTCCTTGCAGGTATATTTATAGCGACTAGCAGAGGAATAGAATATATCGCATAGGCGATATCAAAATGGATGCTATAAATACACGAATTAGCTTTTTTGATTAGTAATATGCGAATAAATTAGACTGGAAATATAATAAGCAGTTGCATACAATATTTAGTGTAATACCGTTTTTATGTTTTACGTTAAAGAGGTTTTGTTAATATGAGTTCAATGTTAAAAAACTTAAATAATATCCGCTCGTTGCGTGCAATGGCTCGTGAATTTTCCGTTGATGTGCTGGAAGATATGCTTGAAAAATTCAGGGTAGTGACCAAAGAACGCCGCGATGAAGAAGAACAACTACAGCGCCAACGTGCAGAACAGCAGGAAAAAATTAATACTTTGCTGGCGCTGATGCAGGCAGACGGGATCAATCCGGAAGAGCTGCTGAGCATGACGCCTGCGATGGCAGGTTCAGTTAAAAAACGTCAGCCGCGCCCGGCGAAATATCGTTTTACCGATCTCAATGGTGAAACAAAAACATGGACCGGACAGGGTCGCACACCGAAGCCAATTGCCCAGGCACTGGCTGCCGGTAAATCTCTTGATGACTTTTTGATCTGATTATTAATGCGGTGAGGGCGACCTCACCGCTTATTTTCAGCAAACGCCAAAATCACCCTCTTCGGTATATCGCGTCACGTCAGCTGCTTTTAGCGTGAATTTTTCGCCGCTTTCATTACTGGCGTGTACCGCCACAATGTGATCGCCATTGACTTCGACAACTTTCAGTTTAGGTCCACCCATGCGTGGTTGAACCAGATCGCCAGGTTTAAACATATTGCTCTCCTTTATTTATCGCAGAACTCACCATAGATCACGTCAATCAGCGGGTACAGCGCAGTTTCAATGATTACCGCTTAATGAGTACGTCGGTTCCAGGGCATGATATCCAGCAATCGCGCCATGCCGCAAAAGCCGGTCACGCCAGCGAGTATTAGCCCGGCGCCCACAAAACCGCTCAGCAGGAAGAAGGCGCTGCTAACGGTGTAGCCCAGAATGACGCCGAGTAAGGCAAGGCTGCCGGCGGCTATCTGCACCTGGCGCATCAGCGGTAACGGTTGTGAACGATCTTTTGCCACCGGAAAACCTGCGGCTTTCCAGCCGTCAATACCACCTTCCAACAACCAGACCTGCGCAGGCGCGGCAATAGCGTTCAGTTTTGTCGCCGCGTTTTGTGTACGTTTGCCTGACTGGCAGTGAAAAATCACCTGCCCGGCGCGTAAATTCGCAGGCAGCGATCCCTGCTCTAGCGTAGGTAATGGTGCCAGATGCGCCTCCGGAATATGCTCGTACAGATACTCGTCAGCATCGCGGGTATCAATCAGTTTTGCGCCTTGTGCGACCAGCGTCTGCGCCTCGCGCGGGGAAATCGTCCCAATGGTCATGATGGCTCCTTATGGGCAATACAGTGTTTTTAATGTGGCGATCAGTGAATTCACGGCCGCATTTTTGATGGAGTACAGGATGCGCTGGGCATCGCGTTGGCTGTCTATCAGGCCCTCTTCGCGCATACGCGCCAGATGCTGCGAAGTGGCGGAAGGACTCAGGCCGGTAACACGGGCTAATTCGCCCGCGCTGGTACCGGGTGAGCCGCAGAGCATGCACAAAATCAGCAACCTTTTCGGGTTACTCATCGCTTTTAGCAGGGCGGCAGCCTGCTCAGCGCTGGCCTGGAGTTGTTCAAGTTCAGTCATATGTATTTAAGCATGTTCTAAATTAAGCTTATTCTAAAATAATCGGTCAACGTACGCCAGCGTAAAGAGCGTAAAGGAGGGTAAAACAGCAGGGGAAGGCTGGCAGAGTTAGGTACACTGACTATGCTTAGAGATAAAATCTCTTTTTAAACAATGAGTAACTTTTTGCTTGTATGGAGTGTGTATGGGTTTCTGGAGAATCGTTTTTACTATTATTCTGCCCCCGCTTGGCGTGCTGCTGGGGAAGGGGTTCGGCTGGGCATTTATCCTCAATATTGTTCTGACGCTGCTGGGCTACATCCCGGGTCTGATCCACGCCTTTTGGATACAAACGCGTAACTAATTACCTTTCTACTACGGCGCTTTGGCGCCGTTTTCTTTGCGCTCCTTACTCCTCTGCTACACTTCCTGGTGTTGATTGTTAACTACTGAGGTGGATATGGGACTCTTTAATTTTGTAAAAGATGCGGGTGAAAAACTGTGGGATGCGGTTACTGGCAACCATGACACTGCCGATCTGGCAAAAAAGGTACAGGAACACCTGAACAAAACGGGCATCCCGGATGCGGATAAAGTGAACGTCCAAATTAACGAAGGTAAAGCCACCGTTTCTGGCGATGGATTAAGTCAGGAAGCGAAAGAAAAAATCCTGATTGCGATTGGTAATATCTCTGGTATTGCCAGCGTCGACGATCAGGTAAAAACTTCTGCGCCGGCGAGTGAAAGCCAGTTTTATACCGTAAAATCAGGAGATACCCTGAGCGCTATTGCCAAACAGGTATACGGTAACGCCAACCTGTATAACCAGATATTTGAAGCGAATAAACCGATGCTGAAAAGCCCGGATAAAATTTATCCAGGGCAGGTTTTGCGTATTCCAGAACAATAAGAATGTTCAGGCTTATTGCGTCAGCAATTTGCCGGACATCGCTTGTTGAATAATCGGAATGGGCGTCAGCAGGTGCTGGCGCATTAATTCGCTGGCACGTGCGGCATCGCGTGCCAGAATTGCTTCGGTCAGCGTTTGGTGCTGATCGTGTTTATCTTCCAACATCTCCACCGACAGCACCGTCTTTCGCAGCCAGATAAACCGGTAGCGCGCCGCCAAATCGAATAGCCGTTCGCGCATTTGCAGCAGATACTGTGAACCGCAGCCAGCGACAATTGCCGAGTGAAAAGCCTGATGGCGCTGATCCCACTCGTCGAGCATCTGTTCACTGGCGTCAACGGCTTCAAGCTTGCCGAGCATATGCGCCCGCGCCAGAATTTCAGCTTCCCAGGCGTCGCCGCCGCGTTCAATGGCCAGCGCGACCAGCATGGCTTCCATATTGGCGCGGGCATCGAAAATATCGAGTAACTCCTGTTCGGACATTGGGGCGACACGATACCCTTTCTGATTGACCACCGTGACCAGCCGCTCGGCAACCAACTGCGAAAGCGCTTCGCGTAACGGTCCCACGCCAAGCTCATAGCGTGAGGTCAGCAGGCTCATACGCAGTTTTTCATCAGGCTGATACACACCGCGGATGATGTCGTTTTTCAGCCAGCGGTATCCATCAATGGCCGTCGGTTGGGGAATGGCGGTCATGGTCTTACTCCTGAACGGTTTTCCCGGCCTGCGCCGGGAAAAGGTTTAATGCGTATTTTGCAACGGTGCTTTTTGCCACGATAGCAGTTTTTTCCAGCGTGACATAATAGGCACGGTGCAAATAATTCCTATGGCTAACAACCCGGTAGAGATAACTTCCAGTTGTTGAGCCGGGCGAAAGAGCATCACCACCAACACAAAGATAATAAAGGCGATTACCAGCCAGGTAAGCCACGGATAGAGCCACATTTTCAGTTTAATTTCACCGCCTCGCGCCAGCAGGATTTTGCGCATCCGCAGTTGGGAAATTGCAATCACCAGATAAACCAGCAGGGCGATGGCACCGGAGCTGTCGATCAGGAATTTGAACACCTTGGCCGGGGCGTAATAGTTGACCACCACGGTGAGGAACGCGGCACCCGTAGACAGCAACACCGCCACATAAGGCGTTTTACTCCGGTTCGTTTTACCCATAAAGGCGGGAGCATCGCCACGACGGCTCAGGGAGTAAAGCATACGCGAGGACGTATACAGCGCGGAGTTCAGACAACTGGTTACCGACAGCAATATGACACAGTCCATGATCAGCTTCGCGTGTGGAATATGCAGTAACTCCAGCACCGAGCGGTAAGAGCCCACCTCTTTCAGTCCCGGCATGTTCCACGGAATCAGCGCGACGACCACGAAAATAGAGCACAGATAGAAGATGGAGATACGCCAGATAACCGAGTTGGTGGCGCGGACGATGTGCTTATCCGGGGTGTCGGACTCGGCGGCGGCGATGGTAACAATCTCTGCGCCCATAAAGGAGAACATGGTGATTAGCATCGCGCTGATCACCGCGCCAAAGCCGTTGGGCATGAAGCCGCCCTGATCCCACAGGCGCGAAACTCCGCTGACCTCGGCATAGGGATAGAAACCGCTAATCGCCACCGCGCCGAGAGTGATAAACGCCAGAATGGCAATCACTTTGCACAGCGCCAGCCAGAACTCGAACTCACCGTAATTTTTGACGCTCAGCAAATTACTGCCGGTTAATGCCAACGTGATAACCAGAGAAAACAGCCAGATAGGAATGCCTGGAACCCAGGAGTGCAGAATGATGGCGGCGATATTCGCTTCCAGCGGGATAACCAACACCCAGAACCACCAGTACAGCCAGCCGATGGTATAACCCGCCCACGGCCCGATGGCCTTATCGGCGTAGGTGGAAAAGGAACCGGTATCCGGGGTGGCAACGGCCATTTCGGCCAGCATGCGCATAATCATTACCACCAGCAATCCGGCGAACAGATAGGCCAGTAATACTGCGGGACCGGCTTCTGCAATCGCCACGCTTGAACCCACAAACAAACTTGCGCCGATAACCCCGGCAATAGACAGCATGGTGACGTGGCGTGATTTCAGCCCGCCCCCTAAATCATGTGATTGTGACACTTGCCCCATCTTTTAAACCTCTCGAAAGTATTTCACTTGGGAGAGCACCCCGGCATTCCCGCGCCGGGGCACGCGTATTTATTGTTATTGACCCTGTCTGCCGGATGGCGGCTCCGCCTTATCCTGCCTGAGGATTGCGTTTTTTATTGGTCGAATGCGGTGTTAACCCTGCTTCGCTTCGGCAAAACACTGAGCGATAATGTCCAGCCCCTGGCGGATTTGGGCATCTTCAATGGTCAGTGGGACAAGAATGCGCAGTACGTTGTAGTAAGGTCCGCAGGAGAGCAGGATCAGCCCTTTATCGCGCGCACGCGCGACGATTTCCGCGGTCAGTTTGGCGTCTGGTTTCGTGTGATCGCCGTCTTCAAACAGTTCGATTGCGATCATCGCTCCCAGCCCGCGTACATCGCCAATCTCGCGGTGGGTTTCCGCGATAGCCAGCAGGCCTTCGCGCAGGGTTTGCCCCAGCTCGTTGGCTTTTTGCAGCAGATTTTCCTGTTCGAAAATATTCAGTACCGCCAGGGCGGCGGCACAGGCAATCGGGTTACCGGCATAGGTACCGCCCAGACCGCCCGGTGGGATTGCGTCCATGACTTCGGCGCGCCCGGTCACTCCCGCCAGCGGGAAGCCACCGGCGATAGATTTGGCGAAGGTGGTGAGATCGGGCGCAACGCCCATCTGCTCCATAGCGAACAGCGTACCGGTACGGCCCGCGCCGCTCTGTACTTCATCGGCAATCAGCATGATGCCGTGCTCGTCACAAATGGCGCGCAGACGTTGCATAAAAGCAGGAGAGGCGGCGTAAAAACCACCTTCGCCCTGGACGGGCTCAATCACGATGGCGGCAACGTCTTCCGGAGCGGCATCATTTTTGAAGATACGGTGAATGCTGGCGATAGCATCGTCTTCACTGATGCCGTGCAGCGGGCAAGGATAAAGCGCACGATACACGTGGCCCGGCATCAGTCCCATTCCTGCAGAGTACGGATTTACTTTCCCGGTCAGCGACAGGGTGTAGTGGGTACGACCGTGGTAAGCGCCGCTGAAGGCGATAGTGCCGGTTCGTTTGGTGGCGGCGCGGGCGATTTTCACCGCGTTTTCCACCGCTTCCGAGCCGGTTGTCACCAGCAGGGTTTTTTTGGCGAAATCGCCCGGCACTTTCTTATTCATGATTTCGCACAGCTCCAGGTACGGCTCATAGGCCAGCACCTGGAAACAGGTATGGGACAGCTTTTTCAACTGTGCTTCTACCGCAGAGACGATCTGCGGGTGCAGGTGGCCGGTGTTCAGCACCGCAATACCGCCAGCAAAATCGAGGAATTCACGGCCTTCAACGTCCCAGACTCGACAGTTTTCTGCACGCTCGGCAAAAATAGGGTGGATTTGTCCTACGCCACGGGGAACGGCGTTGCTGCGACGTTGCATAAGTTCTTTGTTGGTGCTCATCAGGTGTTCTCCAGTATTTATTTTATTAAAGGCCGATGCACATATATTTGATTTCTAAGTAGTCTTCGATGCCGTATTTCGATCCTTCACGGCCAAGACCGGAGGCTTTGATTCCCCCAAACGGGGCGACTTCGTTGGAGATAATGCCGGTGTTAATCCCGACAATGCCGTATTCCAGCGCTTCGCCAACGCGAAAGACGCGGCTCAAATCACGGGCGTAGAAATAGGCGGCCAGACCAAACTCAGTGTCATTAGCCTGAGCGATGACGTCAGCCTCGTCCTTAAACCGGAACAGCGGAGCCAGCGGGCCGAACGTCTCTTCTTTGGCGACCTTCGCGTTGTCAGGCACATCCACCAAAATGGTGGGCTGGAAGAAGTTGCCGCCGAGTGCGTGAGGTTTGCCACCCGCGATAATGCGCGCGCCTTTATCCAGAGCATCGGCGATGTGTTCCTGCACTTTGGCTACCGCTTTCTCGTCGATCAGCGGTCCGGTGGTGACGTCAGGTTGCAGACCATCGCCGAGGTGCAGTTTGCTCACTGCCTGCTGGAGTTTTTCGGCAAAACGGTCATACACGCCGTCCTGCACGTACAGGCGGTTGGCGCAGACACAGGTTTGGCCAGCGTTACGGAACTTCGATGCCAGTGCGCCTTCTACGGCTTTATCGAGATCGGCATCGTCAAAGACGATAAACGGCGCATTGCCGCCCAGCTCCAGCGACACTTTTTTGATGTCTTTGGCGCACTGCTGCATTAACTGACGGCCAATTTCGGTTGAGCCGGTAAATGACAGCTTGCGTACCAGCGGGTTGCCAGTTAGCTCGTTGCCGACCGCGCTCGCTGAACCGGTCACCACGCTGAAAACGCCTGCCGGGATCCCGGCGCGATTGGCAAGCTCTGCCAGCGCCAGTGCGGAGTAGGGGGTCTGGCTGGCCGGTTTAAGCACCATTGTGCAACCAGCCGCCAGCGCCGGACCGGCTTTGCGGGTAATCATCGCCGCGGGGAAGTTCCACGGTGTAATCGCGGCGGTAACGCCGATCGGCTGTTTGATGACGATTAGGCGTTTGTCGGCCTGGTGGCCGGGGATCGTATCGCCATAGATACGTTTGCCCTCTTCGGCAAACCACTCAATAAAGGAAGCGGCATAGGTGATTTCACCTTTGGCTTCTGCCAGCGGTTTACCCTGTTCCAGGGTCATCAGACGGGCGAGATCGTCCTGATGCTCAATCATCAGGTTGAACCAGCGGCGCAGGATGTTGGCCCGCTCTTTGGCGGTCAGCGCACGCCAGGCGGGCAGGGCGCGGTTAGCGGCGTTAATTGCTTCGCGGGTTTCATCCGCCCCCATTTTCGGTACGCTACCTAATTGCTGACCGTTGGCGGGGTTGGTCACCGCGATGGTCTCGCCGCTGTTGGCGTCACGCCAGTTGCCGTCGATCAGTGCCTGCTGGCGAAATAAGGTTGGATCGTTAAGTTGCATAATTGCGTCCTGTCTAAATCGTTTTAACGGGTGAATGCGGCGTGTAATGTTTCCACGCTACGTGCCGCACGTAGCGTGCGTCCGGGATTACTCTGGTTCTCCAGCAGCGCATGAACTTTGCTGACAATATGCGCGCCGATAGGGATCGCCGACGTTGCTGCCGGAGAAGGCGCGTTACAGGTGTGAATTGAGCGTGGCGTGGTGACAAACAGGAAATCGTCGATTAGTTTGCCGTCCGGTGATACAGCCTGTGCCCGCACGCCAGCAGGCCAGGGCTGCAGATCCTTGAGCGTCAGACTCGGGCAGTACTTTTGTACCAGCCGCAGATAACCGCTTTTGCACAGCGAATTCTTCATTTCGCCAAGTCCTGAGCGCAGGTTGTTTTGCAGCACGCGACGAATGCCGGAAGAGCTGAGGATCTCCAGCGTATCGCTGAGCGAGAAGTCGCGTTTACGGTAGCCTTCACGTTTAAATGCCAGTACCGCGTTGGGGCCCACGGTGACGCTGCCGTCAATCATCCGGGTCAGATGAACGCCGAGAAACGGCATCGCCGGGTCGGGGATGGGGTAGATCAGATGGTTGACTATCTGGTTATGTTCTGACGCCAGACGGAAATATTCGCCACGGAACGGACAAATGATAAAGCCGGGTTCAACGCCGAGCATTTTCACTAGTCGGTCCGCCATCAGGCCAGAGCAGCTAATCAGCGTCGCTCCCTCAAATTCCTGACCCTGACGGGTATGTACGACAACGCCCGCAGCGTGCTCTTTTAGCGCGCTGACCTCAGCGTTGTAGATAATCTCACCGCCTTTGGCCTGAAATATCTTCGCCATCGCGGCGGTGACTTCGCGGTAGCTGACGATCCCGCTCGACGGAACAAAAATACCGCCCAGCCCGGTGATGTTGGGTTCACGCTCGCGAAGCTCCTGCGCATTCAGCCATTCGCGCTCAAGGCCGTTAGCGGCGGTGCGATCCCACAGCGCGCGCATGCGCTCCATTTCCAGTTCGGAGGTGGCAACCAGCATTTTTCCGCAGACGTCGTAGCGGATGCCGTTTTGATCGCAAAAGGCTTTTGTGGCGCGATTTCCGGCCAGGCAAAACTGCGCCTTCAGGCTGCCGGGGGTGTAATAGACCCCGGCATGAATTACGCCGCTGTTGTGACCCGTCTGGTGACAGGCCGGGCCGGACTCTTTTTCCAGCAGCGCGATTCTGGCGTCCGGATAGACATCAATCAGCTGCATGGCGGTCGACATGCCGATAATGCCGCCGCCAATAATCACAAAATCATACATCCGCTTTATTCCTTCGAACTTACTGATGGGTCTGGTAGTGGTTTGTCGCGTAAGCGAAATAACCACGCTGGCGCATCAGTTCGCGGCGCAGGTCAGGATGCGAGGTGAAGCGATCGCGACCGTGCAACCAGAACAGGTTGTTGATTAGCAGGAATTTACCGACTGAAACCGGAACGGAAATAATGGCCTTGCTGGTTTCCAACGCATCGGACAAATCGCTCAGCCAGACGCCTTCTTCATAATCTTTAGGCTGGACGAACTGGTCGATGTAGCGCATCACCGGGCGGCCTTGCTGGTCAACGTCAAACACCGGATGGAACACTTCCTGGCTGACGTTTTTGCTTGGCGGTGCGGCAAAGCGCATGGCGCGACGCGCCAGCGGGTGGGTAAAGTACTGATCCAGATGTTCCCAGTCGTCGAGGTGCAGCAGCAGCGAGTTACCGCCGGTCATGTTCTGCTCGTCAATCTTCATCATCAGCACATAGTCGGTGATTTCTTCGAGGTAGGTTCCGTCGTTATGCAGCTCCATTACACGGTGCGGCTGGCGCAGATAGCTGTCTGAGTTATCAACGTTTTTCACCACAAAACGGGCATAGTATTGACCGCTCATCGCATCAAAATTGGAGCGCCCGATAAGATGCGCTACCGCCGTCGCCAGCTTGACCATCTCTTCAGCCTGTGCCACATCATCCACGCCAACGGCGTTGATCAGCAGTGCGCCTTCGGCACGATCGAGCAACGTTTTCAGCAGCAAAGGCTGCAACTGATTGCCGCACAGGTCGTCGAGGATCTTGCCCACTTTGAAGCGCAGGAAGGATTTGTATTCCAGTGCCTGCACCGGCCACTGCGCTACGGCTTTCAGAAATTGCTCAGTGGTCTCAGCGGAAAAAGTCAGCTCCAGCAGGCGTGGGGACTGGGCTGATGGTTTCAACGTGAAACCGCTGTAGTGCTGGGCTGGATCATCAGCGTTCGGTTTTACGGCAGTCAGTGCGTTCATCAAATCGTTCCTCTCAGTAGATTGTCAGGGAGATATGGCGCAGCTCGTTTCGTAGCCATAAATTAAAAATATCTACATTTTTGAAAAACGCGCACAGAATGAGCTTGTTTGTTTATTATTTGTGATCAAAAACAACAATTATTTAACATTATAAAAAGTGAGGTTAAGTGCGG
>NZ_JAHLRC010000048.1:0-31896 GCF_018919545.1 Citrobacter sp. S46_ASV_140 | reverse complement strand
GCCTGATATGCGCGTTTATCTTCATTAGTTTTATGGTGCAAAGCAGCGGGAAACGCTGGCCGACGGGCGTCATGCTGATGGTGGTTGTGCTGTTTGCCTTCCTTTACTCGTGGCCGATTCAGGCGCTGCTGCCAACCTATCTGAAAACCGAATTGCTGTATGACCCTTCCACTGTCGCCAGGGTGCTCTTCTTTAGCGGCTTTGGCGCGGCGGTCGGTTGTTGCGTCGGTGGTTTTCTTGGCGACTGGCTGGGCACGCGTAAGGCCTATGTCTGCAGTCTGCTGGCTTCGCAGTTGCTGATTATTCCAGTGTTTGCGATTGGCGGCTCAAACGTCTGGGTACTGGGTTTACTGCTGTTTTTCCAGCAAATGCTCGGTCAGGGGATCTCCGGGATCTTACCAAAACTGATTGGCGGCTATTTCGATACCGACCAGCGTGCGGCGGGTCTGGGCTTCACCTACAACGTGGGTGCACTGGGCGGGGCGTTGGCACCGATCATCGGTGCGCTGATTGCCCAACGACTGGATCTGGGCACCGCGTTGGGATCGCTCTCTTTCGGCCTGACATTTGTGGTGATCCTGCTGATTGGTCTCGATATGCCGTCTCGCGTACAGCGCTGGCTGCGGCCTGAAGCATTGCGTACGCATGATGCCATTGATGGCAAACCGTTTAGCGGGGCCGTGCCGTTTGGCGGCGACAAAAGCACCATGGTGAAATCCAAAAGTTAATCCGTTTGCCCGGTCCTGCACCGGGCAATAGTCATAAGGGAATAAGCATGTCGTTACTTGAACAACTGGATATCAAGATTGCCGCGAACGGCGGGCTGATTGTCTCCTGCCAGCCTGTTCCTGACAGCCCGTTAGATAAACCGGAAATTGTTGCGGCGATGGCGCTGGCCGCAGAACAGGCTGGCGCGGTGGCGTTACGCATTGAAGGGGTGGAAAACCTGAAAGCGACCAGGGCGGTAGTTTCGGTGCCGATTATCGGCATTCTCAAACGTGACCTTGATGACTCTCCGGTCCGCATCACCGCATATCTGGAGGATGTTGATGCGTTAGCGCAGGCAGGCGCTGACATCATCGCCATCGACGGTACCGATCGCGTACGTCCGGTACCTGTAGAAACCTTACTGGCACGTATTCATCATCACCAACGCCTTGCGATGGCTGACTGTTCGTCCATGGCGGATGGCATGGCCTGCCAGAAACTCGGTGCCGAAATCATTGGCACTACCCTTTCTGGTTATACCACGCCAGAAACGCCCGAAGAACCGGATCTGGCTCTGGTGAAGTCTTTAAGCGACGCGGGTTGTCGGGTGATTGCTGAAGGACGTTACAACACGCCAGCGCAGGCCGCTGAGGCGATGCGTCATGGCGCATGGGCGGTGACAGTCGGCTCAGCCATTACCCGGCTGGAGCACATTTGCCAGTGGTACAACACAGCGCTTAAAAAGGCGGTGCTATGACCACGCTGTCGATTGATATTGGCGGCACCAAACTGGCTGTCGCACTGGTAGACAGCAGCCTGCAAATCCAAGAGCGTCATGAATTGCCGACGCCCGCCAGCAAAACACCGGATGCTCTGCGTGCCGCGTTACAAGCACTGGTTGTGCCGCTACAGGGGCAGGCAACGCGGGTGGCGATCGCCTCAACGGGGATTATCCGCGACGGTTCTCTATTGGCGCTGAACCCGCACAACCTCGGCGGGCTGCTGCATTTTCCTCTGGTGCAAACGCTAGAAGATCTCACCGCTTTGCCGACGCTGGCAGTCAATGACGCGCAGGCCGCGGCGTGGGCTGAGTATCATGCGCTTGGCGGCGAGTACCGCGATATGGTGTTTATCACCGTCTCCACTGGTGTAGGCGGCGGGGTGGTAAGTGATGGGAAGCTGCTGACCGGGATTGGCGGTCTGGCCGGGCATCTGGGACATACGCTGGCTGATCCGCATGGGCCGGTGTGCGGTTGCGGGCGTGTGGGTTGTGTCGAGGCGATCGCTTCCGGTCGTGGGATCGCGGCTGCTGCCGAAGGCGCGCTTGCTGGATGCGACGCCAAAACCATTTTTAGCCGCGCCGGGCAGGGTGATGAGCAGGCCAGTCGGTTGATCCATCGTTCGGCACGTACTTTGGCAAGGCTTATCGCCGATGTGAAGGCCACGATCGATTGCCAGATTGTGGTGATTGGCGGCAGCGTGGGGCTGGCAGAAGGGTATCTAACGCTGGTGGAAAACTATCTGGCACAAGAGCCTTCGGCTTACCACGTAGAGTTACGGGCGGCGCATTACCGTCATGACGCTGGATTACTGGGGGCCGCGCTGTTGGCCCAGGGAGATTGATTATGATGTCAGCTGAGTTGCGTTCATTGCCTTCTGCCGGATTACATCCGGTTTTGCAGCAGGCGTTAACGCTGGCTGTTGCGGCGAATCCGCAGGAGAAAACGCCAGGGCGCTACGAGTTGCAGGGCGATAATATTTTTATGAATGTTATGCAATTTGCAACGCAGAGCCCGGAGCAAAAGAAAGCGGAACTGCACAGGGAGTACATTGATATTCAGGTGCTGTTATCTGGTGAAGAACGCATTCTGTTCGGGATGACTGATTCTGCTCGTCAGTGCGAAGAGATGCACGTTGAGGATGATTATCAGCTGTGTAGCCAGATTGCCGATGAGCAGGCGATGGTACTGAAGCCGGGAAGATTTGTGATTTTTATGCCGGGCGAGCCGCATAAGCCGGGCTGCGTGGTACAGGCTCCGATGGACATCAAAAAGGTGGTGATCAAGGTGCGCGCCAGTTTATTACACACCTGACGATGAGAGTGACGGTGTCGCATGGCAAGGCTTGCGCCATCCGACACCGGATATTACAACCTAGCGCTTAAACGTCACCGCTTCCGGCTGCGTCAGATGCAGCGTCGTTTGGCTCGGCACAGTCTCGGCAATGATTCGCCCGTGACGAATGGAATAACGTGCAGGCGTCTGGCGACGAACCGCGTCAAACCCATTCTCTGCCGGTAAAATCACCAGGTTCGCGGAATTCCCCACGCTCAGACCGTAGTCCTGCAGGTGCAGGGTTTTCGCGCTGTGGGTGGTGATCAGATTCAGGCCATCGTTAATTTGTCCGTATCCCATCAGCTGACACACATGTAACCCCATGTGCAGTACCTGCAGCATATTCGCGGTGCCCAGTGGATACCACGGATCGAAGACATCATCATGGCCGAAGCAGACGTTGATCTCCGCCTCCAGCATCTCTTTGACGCGTGTGACGCCGCGGCGTTTAGGATACGTGTCAAAGCGCCCTTGCAGGTGAATATTCACCAGTGGATTCGCGACAAAGTTAATGCCGGACATTTTCAACAGGCGGAAAAGACGGGAAGCATACGCGCCGTTATAGGAGTGCATTGCCGTAGTATGGCTGGCGGTCACGCGCTCGCCCATATTGTCGCGATGGGCCAGCGCCGCGACGGTTTCAACAAAGCGTGATTGCTCATCGTCAATTTCGTCACAGTGCACGTCGATAAGTCTGTCGTATTTTTGCGCGAGGGCGAAAATTTTGTGCAACGACTCCACGCCATATTCACGCGTAAATTCAAAGTGGGGGATAGCGCCAATGACGTCGGCCCCCAAACGCACGGCTTCCTCTAATAACGCTTCACCGTTGGGATAAGAAAGAATGCCCTCTTGCGGGAACGCGACAATCTGTAGCTCTACCCACGGAGCGACTTCTTGCTTCACCTCCAGCATGGCTTTCAGCGCGGTCAGCGTTGGGTCGGAAACGTCAACGTGAGTGCGAACATACTGAATGCCGTTGGCCATCTGCCACTTAAGAGTCTGCATGGCGCGCGCTTTCACGTCATCGTGAGTGAGCATTGCCTTACGTTCGGCCCAGCGCTCAATGCCTTCAAATAACGTACCAGACTGGTTCCAGCTCGGCTCCCCCGCGGTTTGCGTGGTATCCAGGTGGATATGTGGCTCTACGAACGGTGGGATTGCCAGGCCACCTTCGGCATCAAGCACTTCCCCCTGCGGCAACGTAGCTGCGTCCTGAGCCTCAATTCGGCTGAAGCGTCCGTTTTCAACCGTGAGCTGCCACAATCCTTCGCGTCCCTGTAAACGCGCCTGACGAATGGTGATGTTATTATTCTGCATGGCTGACCTCTGGTGATTTAGCAAGGCTGCGATTGAAAAGTGGGTTCAGCAGGATATAGCTGAATACGCCGCCGAGTACGGCGTTGACGGGTACGATACCGGGAATATAGTGACCGGCGGCAATGCCCAGTGCAACGGACAGGATAGCTATCCAGTTTACGGAAATAAATTGTGCTTTGCTGAAGTCGGCATATCGGCGATGGTTCAGCAGATAGTCGGCGATAATCACTCCACCAATTGGAGGAATCGCTGCCGACAAAAATGTCAGCCAACCGACAAAGTTATTGTAAAGCCACAGTGCGCACAGTGTGCCGATAATACCGTTAGCCACCGACAGCGAACGGCTGGAAAGGCCGGTAATATTGGCAAATCCCAAACCTGAAGCGTAGAGCGCATTGTCGTTGGTGGTCCAGATATTCAGGCCGAGCACCACAATCGCGGGCAGCAGCAGGCCCTGAGCAATCATCACGTCAGAGATGTCCGCCTGTCCAACAGCGGCGGCACCCGCAGCGCCGAAGATAAACATCAACGAGTTGCCAAGGAAAAATGCCACCATGGCAATCAGTACCGCACCTTTGGCGTTGCGGCCAAAGCGGACAAAGTCGGCGGTTAACGTGCCTGCGCTGATAAATGAGCCGACCACCAGCGCCAGTGCGGTGGAGAAATTCAGCGGTGTCTGCGGCACTATCGCTTTTAAATGGTCTAAACCGCCGACATCGCTCACCGCCAGCCAGACGGAGTAGCTGCCAAGAACGACGATGGCAGGTACGGCGATGATAGATAAAACGGTCAGCGCCGAGATGCCAAAAAAGATAGTCAGGGTCATCAACAGACCGGAAACCGCAATCAGAATATTGACGTCAATCCCCGTCGCTTTGCCAACCGGGATAGCAAACATGGCCACACCAACGCCAAACCAGCCTACCTGTGTACCGCCTAAGAGCAGTGAGGGAAGCCATGAACCTTTCAAACCAAATGAGTAACGTGCCAGAAGGTGGGTTGAGAGCCCTGTTTTTGCGCCGATAAAACCGAGAAATGCAGTGTAAATACCGAGGAGAAGATTACCGAAGAGAACTGCCAGGAAGAAATCATTATAGGAAAGACCGGTACCGAGTGTGCCACCGGTCCACATACTGGCGGAAAAAAATGTGAGTCCCAACATGACAAACGTTAGTGGAATCACGCCCTTCCGCGCCGCCAGAGGGACGGGGCCCTGGCTATAATTGTTGTCCTGCGACACAACGCCTCCATGAATTTTGCCCAAAAAATCCGCCGCATAATATACAGTTCTCAGAATAAAGCAAACGTTTCCGTATGTTTTTTTAGTTCTCTTTCACGGTGTTGATAGAGGGGAGAGGCAGGGGGGTTGCGAGGAATCTGGCATCTCATCAGCGTTTGAAGATGAGATGCCAGAAGACGCTTACTTACACTTCCAGGTAGTTCAGGATACCGTCTGCCGCTTTACGACCTTCGGCAATCGCGGTGACTACAAGATCCGAACCACGCACGATATCGCCACCAGCGAAGATTTTTGGGTTGCTGGTCTGGAAGGCGTTATCGCTGCGTTCCGGAGCAATAATACGGCCCTGAGAATCCAGCTCGACGCTGTGCTCTTTCAGCCACTCCATGCTGTGCGGGCGGAAGCCAAACGCCAGTACCACCGCATCAGCCGGAACAACGTGCTCGGAACCGGCGACGATCTCCGCGCGGCGACGCCCCTTCGCATCCGGTTCGCCCATTTCGGTGCGCGCCATTTTCACGCCGCACACTTTACCGTTGGCATTCACTTCCACGCCTAAAGGCTGGACGTTGAACTGGAACTCGACGCCTTCTTCACGCGCGTTTTTCACCTCGCGTTTGGAACCCGGCATGTTCTCTTCGTCGCGGCGATAGGCGCAGATTACGTGTGCCGCGTTCTGGCGAACCGAGGTCCGCACGCAGTCCATCGCGGTATCGCCACCGCCGAGAACAACGACGCGTTTGCCTTCCATGCTGATGTACGGCTCATCACTGCTTTCGCCAAATCCCATCAACTGTTTGGTATTGGCGATCAGGAACGGCAGGGCATCAAATACGCCGGAAGCGTCTTCGTTTTCCAGCCCACCGCGCATCGACTGATAGGTACCTACGCCAAGGAACACGGCATCGTAATCCTTCAGCAGATCGTTAAGCTGCACGTCGCGGCCCACTTCCACGTTTAGTTTGAACTCAATGCCCATACCGGTGAAGATTTCACGGCGACGGGTCATGACCTCTTTCTCCAGCTTGAATGCCGGGATCCCGAAGGTCAGCAGACCGCCGATTTCCGGGTGGCGGTCAAATACCACCGCCTTCACGCCGTTGCGGGTCAGCACATCAGCACAGGCCAGGCCCGCCGGACCTGCACCGATGATCGCCACGCGCTTGTCCGTCTGGCGAACGCCAGTCATATCCGGACGCCAGCCCATCTCGAACGCTTTATCGTTGATATAGCGCTCGATGTTGCCGATAGTCACCGCACCGAACTCATCGTTTAGCGTGCAGGATCCTTCACAAAGACGATCCTGTGGGCACACTCGGCCACAGACTTCCGGCAGAGTGTTAGTCTGGTGCGACAGTTCTGCCGCTTCAAAAATACGTCCCTCATTCGCCAGCTTAAGCCAGTTCGGGATGTAGTTATGTACCGGGCACTTCCACTCGCAGTACGGGTTGCCGCAGGAAAGACAGCGATCTGCCTGTGCTTTGGCCTGGCCTTCGGAAAACGGCTCGTAGATCTCGATAAATTCGATCTTACGGATCTTCAGCGGTTTCTTCGGTGGATCAACGCGCTGCAGGTCGATAAATTGGTATACGTTCTGACTCATTGCTGCTACCCCTTACTGCGCCTGCACACGCAGCTCTGCTGCGCTACGACTACGGTGACCCAACAGTGCTTTCACATCACTGGATTTCGGTTTTACCAGCGCGAATTTCGCCGAGAATGCTGGCCAGTTCGCCAGGATCTCTTCGCCGTGTGAAGAACCGGTATGTTGTACGTGCTCGGTAATCAGGCCGCGCAGGTGTTCCTCATGAATAGCCAGCGAGTCCACGCTCAGTACTTCTACCAGTTCCGGGTTCACGCGTTTGCGGAATTCACCGTCTTCGTCGAGCACGTAGGCGAATCCGCCGGTCATGCCTGCACCGAAGTTGACGCCGGTTTTGCCGAGAATACACACGATGCCGCCGGTCATATATTCACAGCCGTTGTCGCCAATACCTTCAACCACGGTAATAGCGCCGGAGTTACGCACCGCAAAACGCTCACCCGCACGACCCGCAGCAAACAGGCGGCCACCGGTAGCACCATACAGGCAGGTGTTACCAATGATGCTCGCCTCATGGCTACGGAAAGCAGAGCCAACCGGAGGACGCACTGCCAACAGGCCGCCCGCCATGCCTTTACCGACATAGTCGTTGGCATCGCCTGTCAGATACAGCTCCACGCCGCCCGCGTTCCACACGCCGAAGCTCTGGCCTGCGGTACCGCTGAAGTGCGCTTTAATCGGGTCAGATGCCAGCCCCTGATCGCCATGCGTCTGAGCGATATAGCCCGACAGTGATGCGCCGACGGAACGGTCGGTGTTGCGTATATCGAACCAGAATGTTTTGCTCTGGCGCTCGTCGACAAACGGTTTCGCCTGCTGTAACAGCTGGGCGTTCAGCACGCCGTTATCAAACGGCGGATTGTTTTCAGTGCAATGCAGCGCTTTACCTGGATGCGGTTCAGCGGTTTCCAGCAGACGAGACAGCTCCAGCTTCTGCTGCTTGGCGGTAAACCCTTCCAGCTCTTTAAGCAGGTCGGTACGACCAATCAGATCCACCAGACGTTTCACGCCCAGTTGCGCCATCAGCTCGCGGGTTTCGCGGGCGATAAATTCAAAGTAGTTAGTCACTTTGAACGGCAGGCCGTGATAGTGGTTCTTACGCAGTTTGTCATCCTGAGTTGCCACGCCGGTTGCGCAGTTGTTCAGATGGCAAATACGCAGGTATTTACAGCCCAGCGCGACCATGGGGCCGGTGCCGAAACCGAAGCTTTCTGCACCCAAAATTGCCGCTTTAATGATATCGACGCCGGTTTTCAGACCGCCATCGACCTGCAGACGGATCTTGTGACGCAGACCGTTAGCCACCAGCGCCTGCTGGGTTTCCACCAGACCGAGTTCCCACGGGCAGCCCGCGTATTTTACCGAGGAGAGTGGGCTTGCCCCGGTACCGCCATCGTAGCCGGCAATGGTAATCAGATCCGCATAGGCTTTCGCCACGCCGGTGGCGATGGTACCGACGCCTGGTTCAGAAACCAGCTTCACCGAGATCATCGCTTTCGGGTTGACCTGTTTCAGGTCGAAAATCAGCTGCGCTAAGTCCTCGATAGAGTAGATATCGTGGTGCGGCGGCGGGGAGATCAGCGTCACGCCCGGCACCGAATAACGCAGTTTGGCGATGTACGGGGTGACTTTATCACCCGGTAACTGACCGCCTTCGCCCGGCTTCGCGCCTTGAGCGACTTTAATCTGAATGACATCAGCATTGACCAGGTACGCCGGGGTTACGCCAAAGCGACCGGAAGCCACCTGCTTAATGCGCGACACCTTGTTAGTGCCGTAGCGCGCCGGATCTTCGCCGCCTTCACCGGAGTTCGAGTTACCGCCGATGCTGTTCATGGCTTCGGCCAGCGCCTCGTGTGCTTCCGGGCTTAAAGCCCCGATAGACATCGCTGCGGTATCAAAGCGTTTAAACAGTTCGGTTGCGGGTTCTACTTCGCTAATGCTTACGGCTTCATCGCCAGGTGTAATCGCCAGCAGATCGCGCAGCGTGGCCGCCGGACGCTCATTGACCAGTTTTGCATATTCCTGATAGTCGCTGTACTCGCCGCTTTGTACTGCCTGTTGCAGCGTGCGCACCACGTCCGGGTTGTAGGCGTGGTATTCGCCGCCGTGAACGTACTTCAGCAAACCGCCCTGGCTGATAGGCTTACGCGCCAGCCAGGCATGTTTGGAGAGGTTCAGCAGATCCTGCTGGAAGTCGGTAAAACCCGCGCCGCTGATGCGACTGACCACGCCCTGGAAGCATAAAGCCACAACATCATCGTGCAGACCAACGGCTTCAAACAGCTTCGAGCAGCGGTAAGAGGCGATGGTCGAGATGCCCATTTTGGACATGATTTTGTACAGACCCTTGTTGATGCCGTTACGGTAGTTCAGCATCACGGTCCGGTAATCTTTGGCAATCGCCTGAGTGTCGATCAGACGTCCCAGCGTTTCATACGCCAGATACGGATAAATGGCCGTCGCGCCAAAACCGAGCAGAACGGCAAAATGGTGCGGGTCACGGGCGCTGGCGGTTTCAACGATGATGTTGGCATCGCAACGCAGGCTTTGTTCTACCAGACGTGTTTGTACTGCGCCAACGGCCATCGGTGCCGGAACCGGCAAGCGGTTTTTTGCGATATTACGGTCAGAGAGCACCAGCAGCACCGTGCCGTTACGCACCATCTGTTCAGCCTTATCGCACAATGCTTTGACGGTCTCTTCGAGCGTGGTTTCAGTCACGTCGAAGGTGATATCCAGTCGGTCAGCGCGATAATGCTCCTCTTTCATGGTGGTGAGCTGGGTGAAATCGGAGTACAGCAGGATCGGCGACTTAAAGCTCAGACGGTGCGCCTGACCTTCGGCTTCGCAGAAGACGTTCATCTCACGACCGATGCTGGTGGCCAGCGACATGACGTGCGCTTCACGCAGCGGGTCGATCGGCGGGTTGGTGACCTGGGCAAACTGCTGGCGGAAGTAGTCATAAATGATGCGCGGCTGGCTGGAGAGCACGGCAAACGGGGTATCATCACCCATTGAACCGACCGCTTCCTGACCATTTTCACCGAGCACGCGGATAACGGAATCCAGCTCTTCAGCGCTGTAGTTAAACTGTTTCTGGTAGCTGGCGAGGGCGTCATCGTCCAGTTCACGGCTGCCGACCTGATCGTCAGCCAGGTCTTCGAAAGGCACCAGACGGCGGACGTTCTTCTCCATCCACTCTTTGTAGGGGTGGCGGCTTTTCAGATCGTCATCGGTTTCAGCCGAATGCAGAATGCGCCCGCTACGGGTATCGATAACCATCAACTCCCCAGGGCCGACGCGACCTTTCTCAACCACTTCATCCGGCTGATAATCCCAGATCCCGACTTCAGAAGCGCAGGTAATCAGCTTGTCTTTGGTGATGACGTAGCGCGCCGGACGCAGGCCGTTGCGGTCAAGGTTACAGGCGGCAAAGCGACCGTCGGACATAACGATACCCGCCGGACCATCCCACGGCTCCATGTGCATGGAGTTAAAGTCGAAGAACGCGCGCAGCTCCGGGTCCATATCCGGGTTGTTCTGCCAGGCCGGCGGCACCAGTAGACGCATGGCGCGGATGATATCCATCCCGCCAGCCAGCAGCAGTTCCAGCATGTTATCCATTGAGCTGGAGTCGGAGCCGGTTTCGTTAACGAACGGTGCGGCGTCGTGCAGATCAGGGATCAGCGGCGTCTGGAATTTATAGGTACGAGCGCGCGC
This sequence comes from Citrobacter sp. S46_ASV_140, assembly GCF_018919545.1. Lineage (NCBI taxonomy): Bacteria > Pseudomonadati > Pseudomonadota > Gammaproteobacteria > Enterobacterales > Enterobacteriaceae > Citrobacter > Citrobacter sp. S46_ASV_140. Next base: position 21,188 of record NZ_JAHLRC010000048.1, on the reverse strand, counting down.
CCACTGGCGGTTGCCGGTGATGGTGTTGATTTCACCATTGTGCGCCAGGTAGCGAAACGGTTGCGCCAGCGGCCAGCGTGGTACGGTGTTGGTGGAGAAGCGCTGGTGGAACAGGCAGATGGCCGATTCCAGACGCAGGTCCGCCAGGTCCAGGTAAAAGCGCGGCAGATCCGCCGGCATACACAGACCTTTATAGATATTGACCAGGTTCGACAAGCTACAGACGTAGAAGTCTTTATCTTCCTGGAGGCGTTTTTCGATACGACGGCGCGCGATGAACAGGCGACGCTCCATATCACGCGGACGCCAGCCCGCAGGGGCATTAACAAAAATTTGCTCGATACGAGGCAGGGAGGAGAGCGCAATTTCACCGAGAACCCCTTCGTTAGTCGGCACGTCGCGCCAGCCGACAATCGACAGGGTCTCCTGCTGTAATTCTTCTTCTACAATGCGACGAGAAGCCGCTGCCAGCTCAGCGTCTTTATTTAAAAAGATCATGCCGACGGCGTAGTTTTTGGCTAAACGCCAGCCGCGCTCTTGCGCTACGATGCGGAAAAAGCGGTCAGGTTTTTGTAACAGCAGGCCGCAACCATCGCCGGTTTTTCCATCGGCAAGAATTGCGCCACGGTGCTGCATGCGGGCCAGTGCGTGTATGGCGGTACGCACTACCTTGTGGCTAGGTTCGCCTTCTATGTGGGCGATCAGGCCGAAACCACAGTTATCCCTCTCAAGGGATTTATCGTACAACATATCAGTGAACCTCCCCAGGCTCTGCGGGATTCCCATCTGGACCGTTGCGCACGGGCACACCAAGAGCATGGCGACGGGGTTTGCGTGTCATACGCTTACCTCGCATTCGCCCTCTTTATCCTTTTCGCACAGGTCAAACAAGTTTGAGGACTTGCTTCAGAGGGAATCTCAATTACTGCATAAATATGATGAGCAGACTGCTCATCCAGAAAGCTTCCAGCGGATTTCCAAGTTATCGGGAATCCACACACAGGTCAAATGGCAATCTTATTTATGCAAAAATGTGCTATTGGGTAATTAACTTTATGAAAATATTGAAATAAAAGGGTTTTATACATTGATATAACCTGAGGAGGATGCCCTGGGAAGTGTGATCTGTCTCACTGTAAGAAAGGCCGGATATCTCTCGTCCTCCCTTTGTTTATCGATATACTTGGCATTTTATGCTGGTTTTTAGAGTTTTGGCGTCTTAAAGATACTGTTTTTACGCTGAGAGTATAAGAAGATAAAAAAAACAGCTGGATATAAGGAAAAGTAATTATATTTTGAGTGAATGGAATTTCGATTATTTTGATTTGTTATGCAATAAATAAAGGCTCGCCAGGGCGATTGATCCAGGTCATCGCCGACTGGGGCAAAAAATGGCAGGCTTTGGCCTCTTTTCAAGGCGCGGTCTACCAGATTATGCAGTTACAGAAATTAGTCAATATGTTTGGTGGGGATCTTTCTCGCCGTTATGGGCAAAAGGTTCATAAACTCACGCTGCACGGCGGCTTTAGCTGTCCAAACCGTGATGGCACCATCGGACGCGGCGGATGTACTTTCTGTAATGTCGCCTCGTTTGCCGATGAAGCACAGCAGCACCATTCAATTGCCGAGCAGCTTGAGCATCAGGCGCAGTTGGTCAATCGCGCCAGACGCTATCTGGCCTATTTCCAGGCTTATACCAGCACCTTCGCGGAAGTACAGGTGCTGCGTTCGATGTATCAACAGGCGGTCAGCCAGGCCAACATCGTCGGGTTATGCGTTGGGACGCGACCCGACTGCGTGCCGGATGCGGTACTCGATCTGCTTTGTGAGTATAAAGACCTCGGCTATGAGGTATGGCTGGAGCTCGGTCTGCAAACCGCGCATGACAAAACTCTGCACCGGATTAACCGCGGCCATGATTTTGCCTGCTATCAGAACACCACGCGGCTGGCGCGCGAGCGCGGGCTGAAAGTGTGCTCACACCTGATTGTTGGCCTGCCGGGAGAAGGACAGGCAGACTGTCTGCAAACCATGGAACGAGTGGTGGAGACGGGCGTTGACGGTATTAAGCTGCATCCGCTGCATATTGTGAAAGGCAGTACGATGGCAAAGGCCTGGGAAGCCGGACGGCTGAACGGAATTGAACTGGACGACTACACGGTTACCGCCGGGGAGATGATCCGCCATACGCCGCCAGAGGTGATTTATCATCGAATCTCTGCCAGCGCGCGTCGCCCAATGCTGTTGGCTCCGCTATGGTGTGAAAACCGCTGGACCGGGATGGTCGAACTGGATCGCTATCTCAATGCTCATGGTGTTCAAGGCTCTGCGCTTGGCACTCCGTGGATTCAGCCTGGGAGCTAACCATCCGGCAATCTGCGCCTGCTTGCCTGATGACGCTACGCTTATCAGGCCCACGTTGAATCTCTCCTCGGTCATTTCACCGATAACCTCCGCATTTCTTGCACAATCTTCAACGTCACGCTGAGAATTGAGTATTATTGTGCCAAGTTGTCGTGAAGGAACCCTCTATGAAGCAAATCCGTATGCTGGCGCAATATTACGTCGACCTGATGATGAAATTGGGTCTGGTGCGCTTTTCGCTGTTATTGGCGCTGGCGCTGGTCGTGTTGGCGATTGTGGTGCAGATGGCTGTCACCATGGTGCTGCATGGCCAGGTAGAAAGCATTGATGTTATCCGCTCTATCTTTTTTGGTCTGTTGATTACCCCCTGGGCCGTCTATTTTCTGTCAGTGGTGGTGGAGCAACTGGAAGAGTCCCGGCAACGCTTGTCACGACTGGTACAAAAGCTGGAAGAGATGCGCGAGCGCGATCTCAAGCTCAATGTGCAATTGAAAGATAATATTGCCCAGCTCAACCAGGAAATTGTTGAGCGCGAAAAAGCCGAAGCGGAGCGCCAGGATACGTTCGAGCAGTTGAAGGTTGAAATCAAAGAGCGCGAAGAAGCGCAGATTCAGCTTGAGCAGCAGTCTTCCTTTTTACGCTCTTTCCTTGATGCCTCGCCGGATCTGGTTTTTTATCGTAATGAAGATAAAGAATTTTCCGGCTGTAACCGTGCCATGGAACTGCTGACCGGCAAGAGCGAAAAGCAGTTGGTGAATTTAAAACCGGCTGATGTTTACTCCCCTGAGGCGGCAGAAAAGGTCATTGAAACCGACGAGAAGGTGTTCCGTCATAACGTCTCGCTCACCTACGAACAGTGGCTGGACTATCCGGACGGGCGCAAAGCCTGCTTTGAAATTCGCAAAGTGCCTTACTATGACCGCGTAGGTAAGCGGCATGGTCTGATGGGTTTTGGGCGCGATATTACCGAGCGTAAGCGTTATCAGGACGCGTTAGAGCGCGCCAGCCGCGATAAGACCACCTTCATTTCTACCATCAGCCACGAACTGCGCACCCCGCTTAACGGCATTGTCGGCTTAAGCCGGATCCTGCTGGATACGGATCTGACCGCTGAGCAGGAAAAATACCTGAAAACAATCCACGTCTCTGCCGTGACGCTGGGGAATATTTTCAACGATATTATCGACATGGATAAGATGGAGCGACGTAAAGTTCAGCTCGATAACCAGCCGATCGATTTCACCAGCTTTATGGCGGATCTGGAAAACCTCTCTGGCCTGCAGGCGCAGCAAAAAGGGCTGCGTTTTGTGCTTGAGCCGACGTTACCACTACCGCATAAGGTCATTACCGACGGCACGCGTTTGCGCCAGATTCTGTGGAATCTGATCAGCAACGCCGTGAAGTTTACCCAGCAGGGGCAGGTAACCGTGCGGGCGCGCTATGACCAGGGGAATATACTGCATTTCGAAGTTGAAGATTCCGGGATCGGTATTCCGCAGGATGAGCAAGATAAAATCTTCGCCATGTATTATCAAGTGAAGGACAGCAATGGCGGCAAACCGGCAACGGGAACCGGGATTGGACTGGCCGTATCGAAGCGTCTGGCAAAAAACATGGGCGGCGATATTACGGTCTCCAGCCAGGCTGGCAAAGGCTCCATCTTTACGCTGACCGTGCATGCGCCTGCGGTAGCGGAAGAGATTGAGGACGCCTTTGAAGACGATGACATGCCGCTGCCAGCTCTGAATGTACTGTTGGTGGAAGATATCGAACTGAACGTTATTGTCGCGCGTTCAGTGCTGGAAAAACTGGGCAACAGCGTGGATGTCGCCATGACCGGGAAAGCCGCGCTGGAAATGTTCACGCCGGGCGAATATGACCTGGTGCTGCTGGATATTCAGCTACCGGATATGACCGGTCTGGATATCTCGCGCGAGCTGACGCAAAAATACGCCCGTGAGGACCTGCCGCCGCTGGTTGCGCTTACCGCCAACGTTCTGAAAGATAAAAAAGAGTATCTGGACGCGGGAATGGACGATGTGCTGAGTAAACCGCTGTCGGTTCCGGCGTTAACCGCCATGATCAAAAAATACTGGGATACCCGAAACAAAGAGGAGAGCACTGTGACATCTGAAGAGAGCAGTAAATCGCAAGCGCTGTTAGATATTCCTATGTTGGAACAATACCTCGAGCTGGTGGGACCGAAGTTAATAACCGACGGGCTGGCGGTGTTTGAGAAGATGATGCCGGGATATTTGAGCGTGCTGGAGTCCAATCTGACCGCACGGGATAAAAAAGGCGTTGTTGAGGAAGGCCATAAAATTAAAGGCGCGGCAGGTTCCGTGGGGCTGCGCCACCTGCAACAGTTAGGTCAGCAAATCCAGTCGCCAGACCTTCCAGCCTGGGAAGATAATGTTGCTGAATGGATTGAAGAGATGAAGCAGGAGTGGCAGCACGACGTGGCGGTATTGAAGGCCTGGGTGGCAAGCGTGGAAAAAAAATGACCCCGGCTTGACCGGGGTGCGCGAATACTGCGCCAACACCAGGGAAATCGTGGCTGCGCCGTAAATTATTATCATTGTTTACAAGGGCGCAGCCCTAATTTTCAGGCCGCACGCAGTTAAGATAGCAAATCTTAAATAATTTGTTACATGAATCAGTTAAATGTGTGAAGCGTAGCATTTAAATCATAATAACTAATATGTTTCAGCCAGTTGAGAAAGGAGTATCACGATGAAAAAAGTGGGTGTAGTGCTCAGCGGATGCGGCGTGTATGACGGCGCAGAGATCCATGAAACTGTTCTCACGCTTCTGGCGATTGCCCGCAACGGCGCTCAGGCCGTCTGTTTTGCACCGGATAAACAACAAGCGGATGTGATTAATCATCTGACCGGCGAACCGATGCAGGAAACGCGTAATGTGCTGATTGAAGCCGCCCGTATAACACGCGGTGATATTCGCCCACTTGCTCAGGCAGTCTCAACGGAACTGGATGCGTTGATCGTGCCAGGCGGGTTTGGCGCGGCCAAAAATCTGAGCAATTTTGCCAGCCAGGGCAGTGAGTGCCGGGTTGATAGCGACTTAGCTGCGCTGGCGGTGGCTATGCATCAGGCGGGTAAGCCGCTGGGATTTATGTGCATTGCGCCTGCAATGTTACCTAAAATTTTTGACTTTCCGCTGCGTCTGACCATCGGTACTGATATTGATACGGCAGAGGTGCTGGAAGAGATGGGCGCAGAACATGTGCCTTGTCCGGTTGATGACATTGTCGTTGATGAAGACAACAAAATCGTCACCACTCCCGCCTATATGCTGGCGCAGGACATCGCTCAGGCCGCGAGTGGTATCGATAAACTGGTATCACGTGTGCTGGTGCTGGCTGAATGAGAAAAGGAGTTACCGCCTTTCTGCGACGTATCTTTCTGCGGGCGGTCGTTGTCCTCGCCGTATTCTGGGGCGGGGGCATCGCACTTTTCAGCGTGATGCCAGTCCCTTTCTCTGCCGTGATGGTCGAGCGGCAACTGAGCGCATGGCTGTCCGGTGATTTCGGTTATGTGGCGCACTCAGACTGGGTGAGCATGGATGAGATCTCACCGTGGATGGGACTGGCGGTGATCGCCGCGGAGGACCAGAAGTTTCCCGAGCACTGGGGATTCGATGTTTCCGCCATAGAGAAAGCGCTGGCGCACAACGAACGTAATGAAAACCGTATTCGCGGGGCGTCGACGTTATCGCAACAGACGGCAAAAAACCTCTTTCTGTGGGATGGACGTAGCTGGGTGCGTAAAGGTCTCGAAGCCGGGCTAACGCTGGGTATGGAAACCGTCTGGAGCAAGAAGCGTATTCTGACCGTTTACCTGAATATTGCTGAGTTTGGTGATGGGGTTTTCGGCGTGGAGGCAGCGGCGCAGCGCTATTTCCATAAGCCAGCCAGTCGGCTGAGTCTGTCTGAAGCGGCCTTGCTGGCGGCGGTATTACCCAATCCTTTGCGTTTTAAAGCGAATGCGCCTTCTGGTTATGTACGTAGCCGTCAGGCGTGGATTATGCGCCAAATGCGCCAGCTAGGCGGTGAGTCGTTTATGCGGGAAAATAAGCTGTATTAATGGGTTTATTGCCGGATACGGATCCGGCCTACGGGAGTGTGACGTTGCCGTGTAGGCCTGATGAGCGCAGCGCTTCAGGTACTCGGCTAATCTTCATCAAACCCTGAATTAAACAGGGCAATCACCGCTGCCAGGGCTTCCACTTCCTGTGGACCCGTGGCTTCAACTTCTATCTGACGCCCTTTGGCGGAATCCAGCATCAGCAGAGCGATAACACTGTTTGCCTCGGCTTCCGTTCCTTCATCATTACGCAGCAAAACTTCTGCTTCAAAACCCTGCATCAATTCAAACAGTTTCATGGCTGGGCGAGCATGCATACCCAGCTTATTCGTGATTTCAACGGTTTGCTTCACGGTCATGATTTACGTTTTTCCAGCGTACGATGGCGTGACTGTACGTTTTTACCGCGTGAGCGGAAGTAGTCTGCCAGCTGCTCTGCAATATACACCGAACGGTGTTTCCCGCCGGTACAGCCGATAGCTACGGTGAGGTAGCTGCGGTTGTTGGTCTCCAGCATGGGTAACCATAGCTCAAGATAGCTGCGAGTCTGGTAGATAAAATTGTGTACTTCTGTGTGCCTGTCAAGGAAGGCGGCAACGGGGCGGTCAAGACCGGTCATCGGGCGCAGCTTCGGATCCCAGTGCGGGTTAGGCAGGAAGCGCACGTCAAAGACGTAATCCGCGTCAATTGGGATACCGTGTTTGAAACCAAAGGATTCGAATACCATCGTCAATTCGCGTTCACGCTTGCCCAGCAGGCGGGTACGCAACATTTCCGCCAGTTCGTGCACGGACATTTCGGAGGTATCCACGATCAGGTCAGCACGAGAGCGCAGAGGCTCCAGCAAATCGCTTTCCTTATCGATAGCGCTCTCCAGAGATAAGTTCTTGCTGGAAAGAGGATGCAGGCGACGCGTGTCGCTGTAGCGGCGAATCAGGGTGTTACGATCGGCGTCAAGGAACAGCAACTGTGGTGAGAAGCCTTCAGGCAGATTGTTCATTGCCTGCTCGAAAATCTCTGGGGACTCAGGCATGTTGCGCACATCAATGCTGACGGCCGCAGAAATCTGGCGATCGGCCAGAGTACGAGCCAGATCGGGCAACAGCACTACGGGAAGGTTATCCACGCAGTAAAAACCCATATCTTCCAGCGCTCGCAGGGCGACAGATTTTCCTGACCCCGAACGACCGCTGACGATCATCAGTACCATGTACTGTTTCTCCTCACAACGACAAAAAAGGATGCCATTGGGTTGTTATGCTTCATCCAGTCCACCTTCGGTGTCCGTGATGATTTGATACAACTCCTGGTCACTCTGTGCTGCGCGCAGGCGGCGGCAGATGGTTTTATCGGCCAGACGTTTGGCGACCAGCGACAACGTATGCAAATGCGTCTTGGTTTGGTCTGCCGGAACCAGCAGGGCGAAAAGCAGATCGACGGGTTGATTATCAATGGCGTCGAAAGCAATTGGCGTTTCAAGTTGCACAAACACGCCAACTGCGCGCATCGTGTCTTCTTCCAGCTTTCCGTGCGGGATAGCAATTCCATTACCGATGCCGGTACTGCCCATTTTTTCACGTGTCAGAATGGCTTCAAATACCACCTGAGAGGGCAAGCTGAGCTGTTTTGCCGCCAGTTCGCTGATGATTTCCAGCGCGCGTTTCTTGCTTTGGCAGTGAACGCCAGCGCGTGTACATTCCTGGTTAAGAACATTGCTCAGTTGTAGAGTCGTATCGTTATTTGTCATAATTTCACCTAAGCGCTAACTGTACAAATGGCCCGTTGTGCTACACAACAGGCCGTCCTGCACCCGCTAACTGCCCGGACAAGTTAGTGCTGTTTCAGTTTATCTTTATGTTTTGTTAACTGCCGAGCCAGTTTATCAATTAAACCGTCAATGGCGGCGTACATATCCTGACCTTCCGCGCTGGCATGAATTTCGCCACCGTTCACATGCAGTGTTGCATCCGAGATATGTGTCACCTTCTCCACTTTCAACACAATATAGACCTGATTAATCCGGTCGAAATATTGTTCTAGCTTGGCGAATTTTGTATTAACAAAATCGCGTAAGGCTTCAGTGATTTCGACGTTGTTTCCAGTGATGTTGAGCTGCATAGTGTCTTCCTTATCGGTTGGGTCAGACCAGCTGTTTGCGCTGGTTCGACGGCGGAATGGATAAAGACTCTCGGTACTTCGCAACAGTGCGGCGTGCCACCATGATACCCTGTTCTGACAGCATAGAGGTTAACTTGCTGTCACTCAGCGGTTTCGCGGGGTTTTCCGCAGCAATTAATTTCTTCACCAGTGCACGTATAGCTGTGGATGAGGCTTCGCCTCCGCCTTCAGTGTTAACGTGACTGGAAAAGAAATACTTCAATTCAAAAATGCCGCGCGGACTGTGCAGATACTTTTGCGTGGTCACTCGGGAAATGGTCGATTCGTGCATCTCGACGGCCTGGGCGATATCCGCCAGCACCATCGGTTTCATAAACTCTTCGCCTTGATCAAAGAAGGCTTGCTGCTGTTCAACGATGCAGCGACTGACGCGCAGCAGCGTATCATTGCGACTTTCCAGGCTTTTAATCAGCCACTTCGCATCCTGCAGATTGCTACGAATAAACTGGCTGTCAGCATCGTTGCGCGCGCTGTTGCACATGGCGGCGTAGTGCTGGTTAATCTGCAACCGTGGAATGCTGTCGCCGTTGAGTTCGACCACCCAGCGATCGTTATGCTTACGCACCAGTACATCCGGAATAACGTATTCTGGCTCCCCGGTCTGGATAGACTGCCCAGGTCTGGGGTCCAGGGACTGAATAAGATTGACGGCTTCTTTCAGCACATCTTCTTTCAGCCGGGTTACGCGCATCAGCGTGCGGAAGTCATGGTTGGCTAACAGATCGAGGTGATCGCTGATGATCAGGCGCGCTTCTTCCAGCCACGGCGTGGCTTTATCAAACTGTGAAAGTTGGATCAGTAAGCAGTCGCGGAGATCTTTGGCCGCCACGCCTACGGGATCAAAACGCTGAATGCGTTTAAGCACGGCTTCGATTTCGTCCATGCCGACGTCGTCATCGCCCATGCTTTCGAGAATATCGTCCAGGGTTACGGTGAGATAACCGGTTTCGTCTACCGCATCAACAATGGATGTCGCAATTGCGCGATCGGTATCCGAGAACGGGGTCAGCTCCACTTGCCACATCAGGTAATCCTGCAGCGATTGCGTGGTCTCACCCTGATACACAGGCAGTTCGTCGTCGATGTAATCCCCGCTGGTGCCAGAAGGCGTACCGGCGGTGTAAATTTCATCCCAACTGGCGTCAAGCGGCAGCTCCTCTGGCATCTCTTTTTGTTCGAGAGCATCTGCGGTGTCGAGGGATTCGCTGTCCTGTTTTTCCTGGGTATCAATTTCGTCGTGAAGATCGGTTTGCTCGAGCAGTGGGTTACTTTCCAGCGCTTGCTGAAGTTCTTGCTGAAGTTCCAGCGTGGACAGCTGCAACAGACGGATAGCCTGTTGTAGCTGAGGCGTCATCGCCAGTTGTTGGCTAAGCCTGAGTTGCAAACCTTGCTTCATGTTCAGAGTTGTTCTCTCCTGCGGTGACGTGAAGTCTTCTACCCTATCAGAGTCTGAAGTCTTCCCCAAGGTATACGCGTTTAACGTGCTCATCCTGCAGTATTTCTGTTGGCGTGCCATGCGCGATCAGGTGGCCCTGACTCACGATGTAGGCGCGCTCACACACTGCCAGCGTTTCGCGAACGTTATGGTCGGTAATCAGCACCCCAAGCCCGCTGTCGCGCAGGTGTTCGATGATCCGTTTGATATCAATAACGGAAATCGGGTCAACACCGGCAAACGGTTCATCCAGCAGGATAAATTTCGGATTCGCGGCCAGTGCGCGGGCGATCTCCACGCGGCGTCGTTCACCACCGGAGAGCGACTGTCCCATGCTGTCACGCAGGTGTTCGATGTGGAACTCTTCCATCAGCTCGTTGGCGCGATCTTCCCGCTGCTCGCTGGTAAGATCGTCACGAATTTGCAGCACCGCCATCAGGTTATCAAACACGCTCAGGCGACGGAAAATAGACGCTTCCTGCGGCAAGTAGCCGATGCCGCGACGCGCGCGCGCATGCAGAGGCAGCAGGCTGATGTCTTCATCATCAATGATAATGTTGCCCGCATCACGTGGGACAATGCCGACCACCATGTAAAAGGTCGTTGTCTTGCCCGCACCGTTAGGACCGAGCAGACCGACGATCTCCCCGGAGTTGACGGTCAGACTGACATCTTCCACCACACGGCGGCCCTTATAGGCTTTTGCAAGGTTCTTTGCAGTTAATGTTGCCATAACGAATCAGTTACCTTTTTTCTCTGCCGGAGCCTTGTTTTTGTCCTGCAACTGCGACGGTACCAGAACGGTGGTGACGCGTTTGCCTTTATCGCTGAAGGCCTGCATTTTCTGCTCTTTCACCAGATAGGTGATCTTATCGCCTGTGATGTTGCTATCGAGCTGTTCCAGGTAAGCCTTACCGGTGAGAACGACGAAGTCTTTCGCCAGTTCATAATGCATGTGTGAGGCGTGGCCTTTAACCGGTTTACCGTTGTCCTGCATCTGGTAAAAGGTTGCAGGATTACCATAGCCATCAATGACTTCTTTACCGTCTTCACCGCCAGGGCGGGTCACGACGACTTTATCGGCGTTAATTTTGATGGTGCCCTGAGTCACAATCACATTGCCAGTAAAGGTCACCACGTTGCCTTGCATATCAAGGGACTGCTGGTCCGACTCAATGTGAATCGGCTGCTCGGTATCGCCGGTGACGGCGAATGCCGGGATGCTGGCGGCCAGAAGTGCGCTGGCAAGCACAAGATTAAGGCTGAGTTTGTTTGTTTTGGATTTCATATGAGGTTCTAACCTTTTCAATCAGCTCGGCGTTCTTGCTGCGTAAGTTGCCGCGCATCTTCAGTCCGCTGGAGTTAAATGTTGTGCCATATAACGTGACGAGATCATCGGAAGTGACGTCTTGTGTCACCAGGTTAATCTGTGCGTTATCGGTCGTAATTCTGCGTAGTTGAGAGTCGGGCACCAGGGCGTTGACCTCAACATGGCCGTACAGATATAGCATCCGATCGTTGGTCAATTTGGCTTTATCAGCCTTGATCGTCCAGGTCGGTACTTTATCCTTATCAAATGTGGTTAATACCGGTTGAGTAAACCACGAAACCGCTTGTTCCGAATAATATTCAACGTTTTGCGCGATCAAGTGATAGCTCAGTGCGCCTTCGGGACTATACACAACGGTATCAGTATGTTCGCTCTTATAGGTTGGCTCGTTGTTATTTACGACGACCTCAGCGGTGTCGTCTTTGTCTGCCAGATTAATACCAATCATCACAAGGACAGCCAGCGACAGTAGAATGATAACCCAACGTCTGGTTTTGCTCATATCGATTGCCCTTTGGCCTCGTCCAGTTTGCCCTGCGCCAGGAGTAATAAATCGCAGACTTCACGTACCGCGCCGCGTCCCCCATCGATGCGGGTGACATAATCGGCCCGCGGGATCAGCAAAGGATGAGCATCCGCCACCGCCACGCTTAATCCCACTTGCGCCATCACCGGCCAGTCGATCAGATCATCGCCAACGTACGCAACATTTTCAGGAGCGATCGCCAGTTTGCTAAGGAGATCGTTAAAGGCGACCAGTTTGTCTGACTGCCCCTGATACAAATGCGTGATCCCCAATGTGGCACAGCGATCTTCTACAAGTTTAGCCTTTCGTCCGGTAATAATGGCAACCTCGATACCGGAAGTGAGCGCACAGCGAATTCCGTAACCATCGCGGACGTTAAAAGCCTTCAGCTCTTCACCGTTGTTGCCCATATAAATCAGACCATCAGACAGTACGCCATCCACATCCAGGATCAGTAAACGGATGTTCTCTGCCCGGGTGATAACGTCTGTGCTGACGGGTCCATAACAGGTCGCAAGCGACGCACCTGCTTTACTCATTTTCTTTATCCTTGAGTTTCTTACACTACACCTGCACGCAGCAGATCATGCATATGTAACACACCAAGTAACCGGTCGCCATCAGCAACCATTACCGAGGTGATATGGCGGGACTGCATTAAGTTCAGGGCATCGACGGCAAGAATGCCCGGACGCACGCGAATGCCGCCAGGGGTCATCACATCGGCAATGCCTAACTGGCGAACATCAACGCCCATATCGAAGACGCGACGTAAATCGCCATCGGTGAAAATACCGTCAATCTTCATGTCATCATCGCAAATGACGGTCATGCCGAGATTTTTACGCGTGATCTCAAGTAAGGCGTCACGCAGGCTGGCGCTTTTAGTCACATGCGGGATCTCATCGCCCGTATGCATAATATCGTTAACGCGCAGTAAAAGCTTACGGCCTAGTGCGCCACCGGGATGAGATAACGCAAAATCTTCCGCGGTAAAGCCACGCGCTTTTAATAATGCCACGGCTAGCGCATCGCCCATCACCAGCGTTGCGGTCGTGCTGCTGGTCGGCGCCAGGCCTAACGGGCAAGCTTCCTTGGGCACTTTAACACACAGATGCACATCTGCCGCACGCGCCATGCTGCTTTCCGGACGACCGGTCATGCAGATAAGCGGTACATGAAGACGTTTTAACACCGGGATTAACGCCGCTATCTCATTGGATTCACCGGAGTTAGAGATGGCGATGACTACATCCTGCGGCGAGACCATGCCCAGATCGCCATGTGCGGCTTCGCCTGGATGCACGAAAAATGAGGGGGTGCCGGTGCTGGCAAATGTGGCCGCCATTTTCCGCCCGATATGTCCAGATTTCCCCATCCCCATCACTACAACTTTGCCCGGGCAGCTGAATATTTTCTCGCAGGCGAGAGTAAAATTTTGGTTAATGTACTGATCAAGCTCCGCCAGGCCTTCACGTTCAATTGCCAGGACTTCCTTGCCTGCTTGCTGAAAGTCAAAACCCGGTTGCAACTCTAAGTGCGACATAATGCGTTTCCAGTTATCCAACGAGAAGTGGCGATAACCAATACAGCATCGCCAGCCATATGATAAAACCGCCGGTCAGCAGCGCACCCGCGCCGCGACCAATCTGGCGCGGACGTCGCCAGCAGAGTAGTGCAAAAATTACGCTCACCAGCAGCATGACGCTATAGTCACGGGTGAAGGCCATCGGATTGACTTCACCCGGCGTAATCAGCGCCGGCAGTCCGAGGACGATAACAATATTAAAAATGTTCGCGCCGATGATGTTGCCGACGGCAATATCGTTTTCACCTTTACGCAGACCCGCAATTGCTGTTGCCAGCTCCGGCAGGCTGGTACCAATAGCGACAACCGTCAGCCCGATGGTGAGTTCGCTCATGGCGAAGTAGTTCGCCAGTACGGTTGCGTTATCTACCACCATACGCGTTGCCATTGGCATAATAATTAGCGCAATACCCAACCACAAAAAGGCGACCGGTAACCCACCTTCGCGCGGCAGTTCCGCGATCTGCTCGCGGGTCAGGCTGTCGTTACCTTGTCGCTCAGCCAGACGGGCGATTTTAACAATGAATAACAGCCATAGCACGGCCAGAAGCAGAAGAAAGAAACCATCGCTGCGACTCAATTGCCCGTCATACAGGACCGATGCGGCTAAGATGCTTACCAGCAACATTAGCGGTAATTCACGACGCAGAACATCAGAATGCACGGTAAAAGGATGAATCAGCGCCGACAGGCCTAAAATAAGCAGAATGTTGGTAATGTTAGAGCCGATGGCGGTACCGACGGCTAAATCAAGCTGCCCGTTCATCGATGCGGCAACGGAGACAATTATCTCGGGTAACGATGTACCAATACTGACCACGGTCATCCCGATGATAATGGGGGGAATACCGAAGTTTCGACATAAAATGGATGCGGCAAATACCAGTCGGTCGGCACCGTAGACCACCAGAAGTAAACCAATTATTAACAGCGCCGTCGCTAAAAGCATCTAAAGTCCTTTCTTCAGGTATACTCGCCGGTCCACTTGAAGGATTTCTGGAAGCCGTCACGAATTCTTAATTTTGACTTTATGCGGCTAAAAAGTAAAACAAATGCCAGCTTTCGCTAACCAGGACAGGTAATAATCTGTAAATATGTTGGGTTCAGGGCTAAATTGAGCGCCAAACTCTTCGATCAACGAGGCAATAGTAAAGGATGAATCAATGGGTCAGTCTGTGGCGAATCTAATCGATATGCGCGATGTCAGCTTTTCCCGAGGCGACCGCTGCATCTTTGATAATATTTCCCTGACGGTGCCGCGTGGTAAGGTGACGGCGATCATGGGGCCATCAGGCATCGGCAAAACGACGCTGTTGCGTCTGATCGGCGGACAAATCTCCCCGGATAAGGGCGAGATCCTGTTTGACGGCGAAAATGTCCCGGCCATGTCCCGTTCGCGTTTATTTACCGTGCGTAAGCGCATGAGCATGCTATTCCAGTCTGGTGCGCTGTTTACTGATATGAATGTGTTTGACAACGTTGCATACCCGTTGCGCGAGCATACAACGCTGCCTGCGCCGCTGCTGAAAAGCACGGTAATGATGAAGCTCGAGGCCGTTGGCCTGCGGGGCGCAGCAAAATTAATGCCTTCTGAATTATCCGGTGGGATGGCGCGTCGTGCCGCGTTAGCACGTGCTATCGCGCTGGAGCCAGACCTTATTATGTTTGATGAGCCGTTCGTCGGCCAGGATCCCATCACCATGGGCGTGCTGGTGAAGCTGATTTCTGAACTGAACAGCGCGCTGGGCGTTACCTGCGTGGTGGTTTCCCATGATGTGCCAGAGGTGCTGAGTATTGCGGATTACGCCTATATTATGGCGGACAAAAAAATAGTGGCCTACGGTAGTGCTCAGGCGCTGCAAGAAAATGCCGATCCGCGTGTGCGTCAGTTCCTCGATGGCATTGCCGATGGACCGGTTCCGTTCCGTTACCCGGCGGGCGACTACCACATCGATTTACTCAAAACAGGGAGTTAAGCCACCCATGTTGTTAAATGCGCTGGCATCACTCGGACATCGGGGAATAAAAACCCTCAGGACGTTCGGGCGAGCCGGATTAATGTTGTTCAATGCAGTTGTCGGCAAGCCGGAGTTTCGCAAACATGCGCCGCTGCTGATACGCCAGCTCTATAATGTCGGTGTCTTATCGATGCTGATCATTATTGTTTCTGGCGTGTTCATCGGCATGGTGCTGGGGTTGCAGGGATACCTGGTGCTGACGACCTACAGTGCGGAAACCAGCCTCGGTATGCTGGTGGCGCTGTCATTGCTACGTGAGCTGGGGCCGGTGGTTGCGGCGCTGTTGTTTGCCGGGCGGGCCGGATCGGCCTTAACCGCAGAGATTGGCCTGATGCGGGCGACCGAGCAGCTTTCCAGCCTGGAAATGATGGCCGTCGACCCACTGCGCCGAGTGATCTCCCCGCGTTTTTGGGCCGGTGTCATTTCATTGCCGCTACTGACGATTATATTTGTCGCGGTGGGGATCTGGGGGGGGTCGTTGGTTGGCGTAAGCTGGAAAGGTATTGATGCAGGCTTTTTCTGGTCGGCTATGCAAAATGCCGTCGACTGGCGTCTGGATCTGGTCAACTGTCTGATTAAGAGCGTGGTGTTTGCCATTACGGTCACCTGGATTGCATTGTTCAATGGTTATGATGCTATCCCGACCTCTGCCGGGATTAGCCGGGCAACGACACGCACCGTAGTGCACGCCTCTCTTGCCGTTTTGGGGCTGGATTTTGTGCTGACCGCACTGATGTTTGGGAATTGAGTTCATGCAAACGAAAAAAAATGAAATTTGGGTCGGGTTATTCCTGCTGGTTGCGCTGCTGGCCGCGCTGTTTGTCTGCCTGAAGGCGGCGAACGTCACCTCAATGCGTACTGAACCGACTTATACGATTTATGCGACCTTTGATAATATCGGCGGTCTGAGAGAGCGCTCTCCGGTGCGGATTGGCGGGGTCGTGGTAGGACGCGTATCGGACATCTCGTTAGATCAGAAAACGTACCTGCCGCGCGTGACGCTGGAAATTGAATCGCGTTTTAACCATATTCCTGACACCAGTTCTCTGAGCATCCGTACTTCCGGTCTGTTGGGCGAGCAGTATCTGGCATTGAACGTAGGTTTTGAAGATCCTGAGCTGGGAACGTCTATCCTCAAAGATGGCGGTACGATTCAGGACACGAAATCTGCGATGGTGCTGGAAGATATGATTGGTCAGTTCCTTTACAACAGCAACAGTAAAGGTGATGACAATAAGAATTCTGGCGATGCGCCAGCCGCAACTGAAGGCAATAATGAAGCCACTACGCCTGCGGGCGCAACGAAATAATCTCAGGAGAATCGACGTATGTTTAAACGATTGATGATGGTGGCTATGCTGGTGATTGCTCCACTTAGCGCGGCAACCGCAGCGGACCAGACGAACCCGTACAAACTGATGGATGAGGCGGCGCAGAAGACGTTTGACCGTCTGAAGAACGAGCAACCTAAAATCCGTTCCAACCCGGATTACCTGCGTCAGGTGGTTGATCAGGAACTGCTGCCTTACGTGCAGGTTAAGTATGCAGGTGCACTGGTACTGGGCCGCTACTACAAAGATGCGACACCGGCTCAGCGTGACGCCTATTTCGCCGCATTCCGTGAATATCTGAAGCAGGCGTACGGTCAGGCGCTGGCGATGTACCACGGCCAGACCTATCAGATTGCCCCTGAGCAGCCGCTGGGAGATGCGACCATCGTGCCTATCCGCGTAACCATCATCGATCCAAACGGTCGTCCTCCGGTACGTCTGGATTTCCAGTGGCGTAAAAATTCCCAGACGGGTAACTGGCAGGCGTATGACATGATTGCTGAAGGCGTAAGTATGATCACCACCAAACAGAATGAGTGGAGCGACCTGCTGCGTACGAAAGGTATTGATGGCCTGACGGCACAGCTGAAATCTATTTCTCAGCAGAAAATCACGCTGGAAGAGAAAAAATAATGACGCAGTCACTCACCTGGATGCGTGAAGGCGACAAGCTGGTGCTGGTGGGAGAGCTGGATCAGGACGTGTTAAACCCATTATGGGATGCGCGAGTTGAGGCGATGAAAGGGGTATCCTGCATCGACCTGAACCAGATTTCCCGGGTGGATACCGGTGGTCTGGCATTACTGCTGCACCTGATTAATGAGGGCAAGCAGCAGGGGAACAGCGTTTCGCTCGCTGGCGTTAACGATAAAGTGTACACGCTGGCGCAGCTTTACAATTTGCCTGACGACGTACTTCCGCGTTAATTTTTGTAAGCCGGATAAGGTCTTGTGCCGCCATCCGGCAACTCCTCAGCGGGGGATCTGCCACTAAAGCCTTGTCTGATTTATCAGCGGGGCTTTTTGCTTATTTATGACAGCGCCACTTTGCTCTAAGATGTTGGGCTGTTTTCACTATCTGACGAATGAAGAGCCCATGGAAAATAATGAAATTCAGAGCGTGCTGATGAATGCACTCTCCCTCCAGGAAGTCCACGTTTCTGGCGACGGCAGTCACTTTCAGGTTATTGCCGTGGGTGAGATGTTTGAAGGCATGAGCCGGGTCAAGAAACAGCAATCGGTCTATGGCCCGTTGATGGAGTACATTGCGGACAACCGCATTCATGCCGTGTCGATTAAGGCGTTTACTCCAGCGGAATGGGCGCGCGATCGCAAACTTAACGGTTTTTGAGCTACGGGTGATATGCCGGTAGCGAAGATAAATTCTTAACAGAGAACAGAATAATGGATAAATTTCGTGTTCAGGGGCCAACCAAGCTCCAGGGCGAAGTCACAATTTCAGGCGCTAAAAACGCCGCGCTGCCGATCCTGTTTGCGGCGCTGCTGGCTGAAGAACCTGTAGAGATCCAGAACGTCCCGAAACTGAAGGATGTTGACACCTCAATGAAGCTGCTGAGCCAGTTGGGGGCGAAAGTTGAGCGTAATGGTTCTGTGCACATTGATGCGCGTGACGTGAACGTCTTCTGTGCGCCGTACGATCTGGTCAAAACCATGCGTGCATCCATCTGGGCGCTTGGGCCGCTGGTTGCCCGCTTTGGCCAGGGCCAGGTTTCACTGCCGGGCGGCTGTACCATCGGTGCGCGTCCGGTTGACCTGCACATTACTGGTTTGGAGCAGTTAGGCGCGACTATTAAGCTTGAAGAAGGCTATGTGAAAGCGTCCGTTGATGGCCGTCTGAAAGGCGCGCATATCGTCATGGACAAAGTGAGCGTCGGCGCGACGGTCACTATCATGTGCGCAGCAACGCTTGCCGAAGGCACTACCATCATCGAAAACGCCGCGCGTGAACCGGAGATCGTGGATACCGCGAACTTCCTGATTGCGCTGGGCGCAAAAATCACAGGCCAGGGTACCGATCGTATTACCATCGAAGGCGTTGAGCGCCTCGGCGGCGGTGTGTATCGCGTTCTGCCTGACCGCATCGAAACCGGTACTTTCCTGGTCGCAGCGGCAATTTCTCGCGGCAAAATTATCTGCCGCAATGCACAACCTGACACGCTGGATGCCGTTCTGGCGAAGCTGCGTGATGCGGGAGCGGATATTGAAGTCGGTGACGACTGGATCAGCCTGGACATGCACGGTAAACGTCCGAAAGCTGTCAATGTGCGCACAGCGCCGCACCCGGCGTTCCCTACCGATATGCAGGCCCAGTTCACGTTGCTGAACCTGGTGGCAGAAGGGACGGGTTTCATCACGGAAACCGTGTTTGAGAACCGCTTTATGCACGTGCCTGAGCTGAGCCGTATGGGCGCTCACGCAGAAATCGAAAGCAATACCGTGATTTGCCACGGCGTGGAAACGCTCTCCGGCGCACAGGTTATGGCGACCGATCTGCGCGCATCTGCAAGCCTCGTGCTGGCAGGGTGTATTGCTGAAGGTACGACGGTAGTCGATCGTATTTATCACATCGATCGCGGCTATGAGCGCATCGAAGATAAACTGCGCGCGCTGGGCGCAAACATTGAGCGCGTGAAAGGCGATTAATCGTCTACGTCTCTTGTAACCCCCAGTTCTGTGAACCGGGGGTTACTACTCATCAGTGTTCATTCAGGATTCTGTTTCTCTTTGCGTCCCCTCATCATCCGCGTTCTGTCGATAAACTCATGTGTTTTTGCATCGTGATAGCGTGACGGCCAAATCACCCACGGGTCGGTTCCCAACGATCGGGCGATAATCAACTCACCTTTTGGCCATGGGCGTGTTAACGCATTGGCCAGCGTTGATGAGCTTAATCCATTTTTACGTGATTCAGCGGCCATTGAGGTCCCTTTCTTGCGCAGTCCGGCGATGATATCGGCCGGATGCCAGTCAATCAGCTTGTTTTCCATAAACTCATCTCTCCTTTGGTTATCGACTTATGGTTCCACGATCGGTTGTGGAGATACTATAACGCCCGGAGAACGAATGTTCTAAAATGTTCATGTAAAGTGTGAGTATATTCAGAATATGCCAAATTTATGCGAAGATTGCTGGAGAGGGGGGGAAGTATTTATTGGAATTTATAAAAGCATCCCGTGCAGGGCACGGGATGATGAAAGATGCCGCAGGGTATTAACGGTCGCGCTGTACGGCGATATGCGCCAGACCAATCAGCGCTTCTCTCCACGGCGTATCAGGCAGTACCTGCAGCGCAGCGATGGCCTTATCAGCCTCTTCTTCTGCACGTTGGCGAGTCCACTCCAGGGAACCACAGGCGTTCATCGCTTCCAGAACAGGCTCCAGAAGGTGACGGCCATTACCCTGCTCAATAGCCTGGCGGATCATTTGTGCTTGTTCAGGGGTGCCGTGGCGCATGGCATGCAGCAGCGGCAGCGTTGGTTTACCCTCGTTGAGGTCATCACCGACGTTTTTACCCAGTTGCTCGCCATCCGCGTTGTAATCCAGCAAATCGTCAATTAACTGGAAAGCGGTACCGAGATAACGGCCATAATCCTGCAACCCTTTCTCTTGTTCTTCGCTGCAACCAGCCAGAATGCCAGAGCATTGGGCAGCCGCTTCAAACAAACGCGCGGTCTTACTGTAGATAACGCGCATATAGTTTTCTTCAGTGATGTCCGGGTCGTTGACGTTCATCAACTGCAAGACTTCACCTTCGGCGATGACGTTGACCGCTTTCGACATGACTTCCAGCACTTTCAGCGAACCGAGGCTGGTCATCATCTGAAAAGCGCGGGTATAGATAAAATCGCCGACCAGCACGCTGGCCGCATTGCCAAACGCCGCATTCGCTGTGGCTTTTCCGCGGCGCATGTCGGACTCATCCACAACATCGTCGTGCAACAGGGTCGCGGTGTGAATAAACTCGATGAGGGCTGCAATCGTAACGTGCGCATTTTCCTGGTAGCCAACTGCACGCGCGGCGAGTACGGCGATCATTGGGCGAATGCGTTTTCCGCCGCCGCTAACGATGTAGTACCCCAGTTGATTGATCAGCTGCACGTCGGAATTGAGCTGTTCAAGGATTGTCGCATTGACCCCCGCCATATCTTGCGCGGTTAACTCATTGATTTTTTCTAAATTCATCGCAAAAGCCGGGCTTCTCGCCCCGATTACCTCACTGTATCGGAAGGTAACGTCGGGTTTAGGGTTATAAATATATGCTGATTGTACTGAAAAAACGCCATAGATAAACGTTA
>NZ_JAHLRC010000047.1:0-32165 GCF_018919545.1 Citrobacter sp. S46_ASV_140 | reverse complement strand
CAACACATTAGACAGAAGAACCGGGACATCCAGCGATTTTTGCAGTAAATCGCGATGGCGTTGATTGAACCCCAGACAATCCAGCATGATCACATCCGCGCCTTGCTCCAGCAGTTCTTTCCCGGCATCAATCAATTGTTGTTCGCTACCTTCGATCGGATTCGCCACGGCATACACTGGTGGAGTTTGTAACACCTGCCATTTTTGCGTCTGGGCTTTGAGCAATTCGGTGACGGGGACAATAACCCCGACCTGATGCCCATCGACAATCGAGGCCACCAGCGGGGGGATAATACGTAACGGCTCCAATAGAATGCTATTGCGGGCGGTCAGGCGAGCGATTGAGGCGGTACTCATCAGCAGGATCACGTCAAAGCCCTGGTTATCCAGCACCTCCACGATACTTTGCAGCGAGCGCTCTACCTTCTGGCGTGAGACATGCGCAAGTTGGTGGTCGCTGAGCAGCGTTAATAAAGGCTCGTCACCGGGCGAAACGCCGTACTCAGCCATCACATCTTCTCGCCGCATCTGTCCAAGCAGACTGTGGTGAGTAATGTGCTGTTCATCGATATATTCCGTCAGGAGCGGTAACACCTCACACATCGGCACCACGCCAATCGTGAGGATAGCCAACGACGCACTCATTTGTTGCTCCACCATCTTCTTACTTTGCTGTGAAATCCCGGGCAAGTGCCGGGCGCTGACCTGCGCTACAAATGCTCAAAAGCGTAGCAGTTGATCGGCGGTGTATTGTGTAAAGATTCCAAATCATTCCGGTACTGGATTGTTATTGCTTAATTTTCAATTTTAACGGTATACGGCGAAATTTAAGAAAATGTGATGAACGCCCGTCCTGGCACTTTTCAGACTCGTGCCAGGACGGTGCTTAATATCAGGTTTTATCGGGGTCTTCGTAGCGTTTTTTGGCATCCATGGCTTCCTGCGCAGAAGGATGCTCACTGATCAACGTATTCGGTTTAGGGTGATCGGCTCGAAGTTGATACCAGGTTACCGTCTGGCCTGGCGTCCCCTTTTCAACCGTAACAATGTTCGCTTGACGTGGGTAAGGTGGTTTTGTCGGCATAGTTCTTCCTTTTCACTGGATGAACATTAAGTATAGACACCGCCCTGTAACCGTGGCGCTGCCTGCGCCAGTATCTCAAGAATGTCTTCCACCACCTGCGCAGGTTTATGGGTGGCATCAACGATGTAGTGCGCAGCTTCACGGTACAGAACATCGCGCTGGGCGAGCACTTCCTGCACCTCTTCAGTCAACGGCTTACCGGTTAAGGTTGGGCGCAATCCTTCTTCAGGCGTGGCCTCCAGACGATCAACCAGTACTGATACCGGTGCGCTTAAATAGATAACCACGCCGTGGCTGCGCATGTAATGACGATTAAATTCGGTAAGAATGATGCCGCCGCCGGTCGCAACAACCGTCGCCGGGGCTGTGACGGCCTGCAGAGCGCTCGTCTCCTGGGCACGAAACCCTTCCCATCCTTCCCTTTCGACGATCTCCGCCACGGTCATCTGCACGTGCGATTGCAACCAGCGATCGGTATCGACAAACTGGAAATCGATAGCCTTCGCCAGCGCCATACCGGTAGTTGTCTTACCACACCCCCGGGGGCCGACAAGATAAAGAGGTTGCGTCATTACAGAAATTCCCCAGGGAGCCGCGAGCGAGCGGGATCTGATGCGGTTAAAGATATAATCATATCACCAAACTAGTACATCGCCAAAACGTAAAGAAAAAATTACATACAGGGTAGAGATACCTATTAACCCCTACTATAACAAGAATTCACCATGAATAAAGTGTAAATAATAAATTACACGTTTTATTTTCTGCGCTGTACTTCCAGCCACCACTTATCAAGCTCAGCAGCAAAATGCTGCCTGTCTCGTGGTGAAAGGCTGTCCGGCCCGCCGGTCTGAATACCGCTGGCGCGTAGCGTATCCATAAAATCACGCATCATCAGACGCTCACGGATCGTGGCTTCGGTATAACGTTCACCGCGCGGATTAAGCGCCGCCGCACCTTTTTCAATGACTTCTGCCGCCAGCGGGATATCCGCCGTTATCACTAAATCACCGGCACTACACTGACGTACAATCTCGTTATCCGCCACGTCAAACCCGGCGGGAACACGTAATGTGCGGATAAACCGCGAAGACGGGACGCGCAAACTTTGGTTGGCTACCAAAATAAGCGGCATCTGCATGCGTTCAGAAGCGCGGTACAAAATATCTTTAATCACATTCGGACACGCATCGGCATCCACCCATATTGTCATAATTTCTCCCCACTGATGTGCAGTTGCACATTGTCGCGTGCTTTTACTTGCAGGCAAAGTGCTGTTTATCCTTCTGCACGTATTCAATCCGCGCTAAGCTTAGCTTTCCCAGGTAAAACAATGAATATCACGCATAGGGAGTGACAAAATGGACAAGAAAATCGGTTTTATCGGCTGCGGTAATATGGGCAAAGCGATACTTGGCGGCATGATCGCCAGCGGCCAGGTTCTCCCCGGACAAATCTGGGTCTACACCCCTTCCCCCGATAAAGTCGCTGCATTGCACGACCAGTACGGTATTAATGCGGCGCAGTCTGCGCAAGAGGTCGCGCAAATCGCTGACATCGTTTTTGGGGCCGTAAAACCAGGCATCATGATTAAAGTGCTGAGCGAAATTACCTCCAGCCTGAACAAAGACTCCCTGGTCGTCTCGATTGCCGCTGGCGTCACCCTCGATCAGCTCGCCCGCGCGCTGGGCCATGATCGTAAAATCATTCGCGCGATGCCAAACACGCCGTCACTGGTGAATGCCGGAATGACCTCCGTCACGCCAAACGCCTTAGTCACGCCAGAAGACACCGCCGACGTGCTGAATATCTTCCGCTGCTTTGGTGAAGCGGAAGTCATTGCGGAGGCAATGATTCATCCGGTCGTTGGCGTCAGTGGTTCAGCACCGGCCTATGTCTTTATGTTTATTGAAGCGATGGCGGACGCCGCCGTGCAGGGTGGCATGCCTCGCGCGCAAGCTTATAAATTCGCGGCGCAGGCAGTAATGGGGTCGGCAAAGATGGTGCTGGATACGGGTAAACATCCCGGAGAACTGAAGGATATGGTGTGCTCGCCTGGCGGAACCACCATTGAAGCGGTACGCGTCCTGGAAGAACGTGGTTTTCGTTCATCAGTGATTGAAGCGATGATTAAGTGCATGGAGCAGTCGGAAAAACTCAGCCGCTCCTGAGTTAACACCGCCGGACGTCAGGCCGCCGCCTCAGTGCGGTTACGTCCGGAATTCTTTGCTTTGTAGAGCGCCATATCCGCCGACTTTAACCATTCTCGATAATGCTCGGTTTCTGCGGTCAGCGGCGCAACGCCCACGCTGATCCGCAGAGCAACCTGCGGCGCGCAGGATAAACGCAGTTGGCCAAGTCGTTCGTGAACACGAGACATCGCCGCAATCGCGCTGGTTGCCGGCGTGCCGCACATAATCACCGCAAACTCATCACCGCCAAAGCGCCCGATCACGTCGCTACCGCGTAAGGTCATCTGCAACTGGCGGGTCAGCGCGACAATCGCCTGGTCCCCAACGTCATGACCCCAGGTATCATTGATGCTCTTAAAATGGTCGATATCGATAATCAGTAACGTGGCGTCACGCTGGTAGCGGCGGCAATTATCAAATTCATTACGCAGTAACAGTTCCCAATGGCGGCGGTTGTACACCCCAGTCATGCCATCTCGCGTACTCATCACCTGTAAACGGCGTTTATGTTCCGCCAGCTTGATGACCGTCTGGTAGCTGACCCAGGCAAACAGCAGCGGATAAATCACCAGTACCGGCAGCGTCAATAGCACGCTAAGTTGAGTACTGCTAAAAGCGACGGAGATATCGGTTAACTGTAACGTCACCAGGCATGAAACCATCATCAAAACGGCGCCTGCGATGAATATTCGCATCCCGCCTGCGCCCATCAGGTTGATGCAGATAATCATCAGCAGCGCCGTGGATGGCAACAGGTTTACGCCCATAATTCCTATCCACATACCGGCAAGAATGGCATCGGCTTTTAAGTTGGTAAATTCGCTATGCAGAGGATCGTCGGCTTTGCTGGCCAACTGCCAGGCCAAATGCGGCCAGACAAACGCCCATCCCACCAGTAATAGCCACCAGCCACCGGTAATAGGCTGAGCAACTAATACCGACGCGATAGGGAAAAACATTCCCCCCAATCCCACCGCTCGCGGCAGCCTGATTCGTCGGGCGAATCGCAGACCGGAACGTTGGTGGTCATTTTGATGAAGCGATAAAAATGCTTCATTCGGGACGACCTTCTTTTGATAAAAGTTTTCATCATTCATTGTATTTGGGAATATTCTGAAACAAATTTCCCAAATTATAGGAAGGGGTCTGGTGGCGGAAGTATGATATTTCGGGTGAGCGATTTTACCTGCTCACCCGTAAGTGCTACGCAGATTTCTTCAGGCAAGCGCTCATAAATTTATTACGATCATCACCTTTCAGAGACTGCTCCGTCGCCTTAACGTTACATTCACGCATTTTTTGCTGCTGCGGCGTCAGGCTCTTTTCCTCCGGCGCAGATTTACTGTTTTTCAGGCAATCACTCATATATGTCTTACGCGCATCCCCTTTTAAGGTCTGCGCCGTTGCCTGCTGATTGCAGGTGGTCATACGCTGTTGTTGCGGGGTTAAAGTCTTCTCGGCAGCACCGACGGTAGTTAAAAAAATCAGACCAAAAAGCAGCGTCATTAATAATGTAATTTTCATAGCATCCTTCTTTTCTGAACGACAACACACAGGTAAGTTTGGCTGCTAACGATAAAAATACCACCCGGCGGCAAAAGTATTGCCGCCGGGCGTCGGGTTATTTCAGTCCTAACGCCGATTTCATGGTGTAAAACAGGTCGGTTTGATCGGTCAGGCCGACCACATTCGCCGCGTGCGGGCCATAGGCTGCAATTCGCAATTGGCTGCCGGTGTGCTCCTGAGATTCCTCTTCAGAGTTGCCGTAGCTGATGACCATGACCGCGCCATCTTTGGTGTTCAGCGCCTGGGTCAGGCCTGGTGCTTTGGTATCCGGCGCGACAATCTGGCTGGCATGTGCGTGGTCAGCGGTTACCACCACCAGGGTGTTGCCATCTTTCTTCGCAAAGGCAAGCGCGCGCTGTACCGCTTCGTCCAGATCGACCGTTTCGCCAATCTGTCCGCACGGGTTGGCGGCGTGGTCCTGTTTATCGATTGACGCCCCTTCCACTTGCAGGAAGAAACCTTTCTCATTTTTGCTTAACAACTCAATCGCTTTATCCGTCATCTGCGCCAGCGTTGGCACGCTGTCGTCACGCTTTGGATTTGGCGTACAGGTCACAACCGGCTTATCCAGATTGCCATGATAAGACGCTTTCGGACCTTCCCAGCGCACGGGCATATTGCCGTCAGAGAACAGGCCCAGCAGCGGTTTATCCTGATTAGCTTCGGTAATCGCCGCCAGCGTCGCGGTATCACTCACCATCTGATAACCGCGGGCCAGGGCTTGTTCACGCAACGTTTTACCCTGCCACTCGCCTGCCGCAGCGGTTTCCGCAAACGTTTTTGCCCCGCCGCCCAGCGTAACGTCAGCCCGGGCATTCAGTAATTGTTCGGTGATGGACCCTTTACCGCCTTTTTCCAGCGCATTGGTTGGGCATTTTTCACGTGTCACGCCTGGGCCATAGCACTTACGCGAAGTCACATGGGCAACCAGCGCCGCCGGGGTAGCATCCTGCAATTCAGCGGTAGAAACGTTGCCCGTTGCCAGCCCCGCCGCTTTTGCCATTTCAAGAATTGTGGCGTGATCTTTTTCATGAATATCAACGCCCAGCGCACCATTATATGTTTTCACACCGGTGGTCCACGCCGTCGCGGATGCCGCAGAATCCGTCACATAATCGGGTTTACCCGTTTTCTTATCCAACGCATAGTGCGTGTATTGTCCGGTCAACGGTAAAGCATCAATTCCTTTAAAAAAGCCGCCTGCGCCTTCGGCATAATTTCGCGCGGCCGTTATTTCTGAGTCCCCCATCCCATCGCCAATCAATAAAATAATATTTTTGGCCGGTTTATCGCTCAGAGATTCGCGCAGAGCCGCCGTTTGATCGGCAGACAATCGGCGGGCGCCGCCCGGCGTGGTGATATCACCCTGAGCGGCACGATTATCCATAACCGCTATGGCAGAGGTTTCTGCATTAATAACCGGGGTAAACAGCAAAGGTAACAGGGCAATAGCGAGTGCGCTTTGTTTCACTTTATTTTCTCCATGTATAAATACGGTAAAATTAAAACAAAGCGACTATAAGTATTTGATGTGACACTTTTATGATAATTTGTGGATGACGCACCACGGATTACTCAAAACGCTTTTGGCACACTCTCGCCAGCGTTATGAACGTTGGTCAGAAACGCAGGCATACGGCCTTCTCCAGCCAAAGCCCCTTCAATTTGGCGAATAAATATTTGCCGATCGTTACACGTCATATTGCGCAGCATTTCGATGATTACCTGCTCCAGCGTTTCAACCTGCGCCGTCAGTTCTTGCGACTCTTCTTCTTTTTGGGCGAGCTTAAGTAACAACTCAGTAACGAGATTTTTCATTTACGTATTCCCTTAACCAAATATAGGCCACGTTATCATTAAGACTCACAACTGCCTAGAGGATGAAAGTTGTATTTTCATAAGAAATAAAACGTTTTGCGAAAACAATCACAACACAAAATAAGGGAGAAGGAGTCTTAGCGCAGAATTTCTCCATATAAAAGGATAAAGGGATTAATAATCACCTGGATATATAAATGCATAATGATGGATTAACAACGCTGACGGGCAGCGTTGTTAATCAGGTACTCAGCGTGCGCAGCGCCGACGTCGCAACGCGATAGCCAGTTGCCAAATGTTGATAAGCACAATGCACGCCGTGGCAATAAACACCCAGCGAAAGCCCGCCATTGCCGAAACCGTTGCCCCCATTAATGGCCCGGCTACGTTGCCGAGATACATAAATGACTGGTTATAACCAAAAATGCGCCCGGTTATCTGGTCGCTGGAGTATTTCACCAGCAGCGTCTGCACCGCGGGCAACATCGCGCCATCGGCAAAGCCGAGCAGAAAACGTAAGATCCCCAACTGCAACGGCGTAGTGACCCATGACATGGCGAAAAACAACACGACGGCGAAGATTAACGTTGCCATTAAAATCCGCTCGGTCCCAATACGATCGCCTAATTTACCTAGCCGGGGCGCAGAAATCAGCGCCGAGATGCCCGGAACCGAAGCAATCAGCCCGCTGAGAAAAGCAATATTAGAACTGTCTGGGACCATTGATTTAATAAACAGCGCCAGAATCGGCCCAATTGAGCCGTTACACAACTGGATCACCATCGTAGTAAAAAACAGGCTGATCACCAGCGCCGGATAAGGCAGCGAGGCAAAGACGGCCTTCCCGCTCAGGCGTTCGCTTTTTTTGATTGTCGGGCGCACACCTTCTTTGATTAAGAACAGCGTGACCAAAAAACTCACTACCAGCAAAGCCGCGGTAATACAGAATACCGCCCGTAAGCCAACGTGGTCGGCAATAAAGCCCCCCATCAGTGGTCCGCCAATAACGCCGCTAATTTGCGCCGTCGAGAGCGTACTCAGCGCCCACCCGCTGCGTTCGCGCGGAACCTGTGAGGCTACCAGCGCCATCGCATTGGGAATATAGCCAGACGTTAACCCCATGACCCCACGCAGCAGAAAAAGCTGCCAGACGTTAGTGGCAAAGGCCTGCAGTAAAATCGCAATCGCCATACCCAAAGAGGCCCGCAGCAGCATTAGCTTGCGTCCTTTACGGTCGGCTAAACTCCCCCACATCGGAGAGACTATGGCTGAAATCAGGAAGGTGACGCTAAACGTTAAGCCGGACCACATTGAGAGTGCTTCATGGGAGCTTACCCCCAGTTGGGAGATATAGAGCGGTAAAAAAGGCAGGATTTGGCTGATTGCCAGGCCGGTGAAAAAGCAACCGAACCATACGGAAATGAGGTTGACTCTCCAGGATTCCATAGGGACTCATAACGATAAGTAGCTGAAAACTGTGAGTAGCTTAACAAATTACTTAGCCAAATAAGGGTCCACAGGTGCGATATATCACAGTTTAGGATTTTATCTTCCCGCTCATCATATTTGTGATATACCTCACATCAACCCCACAATATCAGCAGGGGTTTATGCTCCGCGTCCGTTCTGCGCGTTTGCGCTTATCTGTACCTCTGTTGCCCACCAAAACAATCTGCCAGAAGCCGAGGAAACCTGCGTTTTGTCGTGGTAATGTATGTGCTTTGCATTCATGGAATGGGTTTTTAAGATGGCAAAGTTGCGGGTAGGAATCGTATTTGGTGGTAAATCAGCGGAACATGAAGTGTCATTGCAATCGGCAAAAAATATTGTCGATGCCATCGACAAGACTCGCTTTGACGTTGTGCTGTTAGGTATTGATAAGCAAGGACAATGGCACATTAGCGATGCCAGTAACTATCTGCTCAATTCAGATGATCCAGCGCATATTGCGCTGCGTCCTTCCGCGACCAGCCTGGCTCAGGTCCCGGGTAAACAAGAGCACCAGTTGATCGATGCGCAAAACGGTCAGCCACTGCCAACGGTCGATGTTATTTTCCCGATCGTACACGGCACGTTGGGTGAAGATGGCTCTCTGCAGGGTATGCTGCGCGTGGCGAATCTGCCGTTCGTCGGTTCTGATGTCCTGGGTTCTGCGGCCTGTATGGATAAAGACGTGACCAAACGTCTACTGCGCGATGCCGGATTAAACATCGCGCCATTTATTACGCTCACCCGTGCCAATCGCAACCGCATCAGCTTTGCCGAGGTGGAATCCCGCCTTGGCCTGCCGCTGTTTGTGAAACCAGCCAACCAGGGCTCATCCGTTGGCGTCAGTAAAGTGACCAGCGAAGCGCAATACGATCAGGCCGTCACGCTGGCATTTGAATTCGACCATAAAGTCGTGGTGGAACAAGGGATCAAGGGCCGCGAGATCGAATGCGCGGTGCTGGGCAACGATCAACCGCAGGCCAGTACCTGTGGCGAGATCGTGCTGAACAGTGATTTTTACGCTTACGACACCAAATACATTGACGATAACGGTGCCAAAGTGGTTGTTCCGGCAGCGATCGCACCGGAAGTTAACGATAAGATCCGCGACATTGCTATTCAGGCTTATCAGGCGCTGGGCTGCGCCGGTATGGCGCGCGTGGACGTTTTCTTAACCGCAGAGAACGATGTTGTGATCAATGAGATCAACACGCTGCCGGGCTTTACCAACATCAGCATGTATCCAAAATTGTGGCAGGCGAGCGGCTTAGGCTATACCGATTTGATCACTCGCCTGATCGAACTGGCGCTGGAACGTCATGCGGCGGATAGCGCGTTGAAAACCAGTATGTAAACCCGCCTGGATGCCTGATCGATAGCTATTGGGCATCCTTTGCTTCTTCTTCATCTTCCACGCGGCGACGGATAATTAATCCGGCCAGCCAAAAGCTAATCACCCACGTCACCAACCCCACCGCATAGGTCTGCCATCCCTGCGCTTCAAAACCCAGTAAGCCCACCACACCGTTCAGAATAAAGATAAGCCCAATAGCGAAGGCATAGTAGTGCCAGTCTCGGCGGATTTTAACAGGCAGGTTCATAACAGCTCCGGTGGAAATACAACGTGAAAGCGCATCCTCGCACATTTCCTCATAGACGTCTGTGGCCTGTGCGGAATTTCTGAAATGTAACTTGATTTCACTTAAGGTTACGTAATTGTGACAACCAGCAAAAAACCGAGATCCAGGAATAATCTCTACCTGAAATTACCATCATTCTGATATTGACATTGCCGATCACCTGTCAGACTCACTGTCAGTTCCAGGCATCACGTCAAAAAAAGCAGGTTATTTCCGGAGGTCTTTATGGCTGATTTTACGCTCTCAAAATCCCTGTTTAAGGGCAAGCATCGGGATACCTCCTCCCTGCCCGGCAACATTGCGTATGCCGTATTTGTGCTGTTTTGCTTTTGGGCAGGCGCGCAGGTTTTAAATCTGTTGGCCCACGCTCCCGGCATCTATGAACAGCTGATGCAGTTGCAAATGCAAGAGACAGGACGCCCACGAGTTGAAATTGGCTTAGGCGTCGGTACCCTTTTTGGGCTGGTCCCTTTCCTTGCCGGAAGTCTGATTCTTGGCGCCAT
The DNA here is from genome assembly GCF_018919545.1 of Citrobacter sp. S46_ASV_140. Lineage (NCBI taxonomy): Bacteria > Pseudomonadati > Pseudomonadota > Gammaproteobacteria > Enterobacterales > Enterobacteriaceae > Citrobacter > Citrobacter sp. S46_ASV_140. The sequence continues at coordinate 21,874 of NZ_JAHLRC010000047.1, read as the reverse complement.
CGCGGCATTCGTGCGCTGGCGCCGCCGTCATCATAATGATGACTGACCCATACATTTCGCTCGACGATCGTCCACGCGTTTCGCAAACCACGCGGTAGTCAGATTACGTGTAATCTTCGGGCTTTCCAGCTGAATGCCTGGCAGCATTTCACGGGGTAGCGCTTTCCCAGTCTTCGCCTCCGCCAGCTTATAGACCTTCTCGTACAGCGCGGTATCCTCAAAGGCCAGGCTGTCACCTTTTTGCAGTTGACGGTGGATCTCACTCTCGCTCATCCCCAGCTTTCCGGCCAGTTTACGTACCGCCAGCTCGGTTTTGCCCGGCTCGCTGCTGCCGTAGAGAATCAAGTCACCATCCATCGCCAGCTTCACTCCGCTGGCTTTACTGACCGCATTCTGGAAAGCTGCATTGCGGCTGGCATACCATCCCGCATTGAAATCGGCGAAACGGAAGATTGGCGCGCTGTAATTCGCCGGGTAGTTAAGCAGATGATACGTACCGAACCACAGCCCACCGCGGCGGCTGAACATTTCCTGACGAACTGTTCCCGCCATTTTCCACGGATACCCATCGGCGTGCTGTTCGGCAAACGCGATACTGACCTGCATTGGCCCACCGGTATGTACCGGATTAAGCGAACCAAACAGCGTCTGCCCCATCGGTACCATATTGATAAAATCATCAAAAATGGCGCTAAGCTGTTTTTCCGTTTTCACCGTATCCAGACGCTCGCTGTAGCTTTTCCCCGTTGGCGAGTTAATCTTCAGTGCGGTATGCACCACAAACTGCGGGATATGCATACGCTCGGCGCGCCGGTCGATCTCTTTCCAGGCGATTTTACTTAAGTTTGGAACGGCCGGATCCGCCTGATAGTTTGACTCCTGTTGCGCAACCGCCAGCACCGAACAGATATTTTCAACCGTCGGCGCCAGCTTCTGGCTTTCAAACGTCTTCGCTAAATCCTGCGCCCATGCGTCCCGGTCTTTCACGCTGGCGGGCATTTTCTGGCGCACCACGCTCGCCACATCGACGGCTTTCTCCCCTTTTTTTAGCGGCTGCGCGGGTTGGCTACTACATCCCACCAGCACCAGAGCGGCCAGACCGGACAAGGGGTAAAGACGGGAAACCGTCGACATAACATCTCCTTTTTTATTAACTAAGCGTATGGGTAACTTCCTGAATATCCTGGCCATCAAGCTCACGTTCAAAGCTGCGCAGACGCTTATAAATAGACATCAGTTCGACTAACGTTGTCCAGGAGTTAATCAAATACTGGAACGAACCGCGCACCTGGCCAAACACGTTGGTGATTTGCGTCATCAGGCCGAGCGTAATCGTACCGGCAACAATCGACGGGAACAGCAGGAACAAGCCGAAAACGTTATCAACCTGCAGGTATAGAATGCGGGCGATATTGAAGTACATATAGTGAAAATAGAGGCGGAAGTAGTTCTGGCGCACCGCATGGAACAGTTCACGCACCGTCGGCGGGGTCGCACGATTAGCGTCATCTTCACCGTAAACCAGTTCTTTACGGTAGGCCGCTTCCACGCGCTGGTTTTTAAACTCCAGCCCCGGAAGTTTGATGCCGACTACCGCCAGCAAGCCGGTTCCCATCAGCGACCAGACAATCGCGGCAATCACCAGGCCATAAGGAACATGTCCAACAATGGGCAGGTCCGGCACATGGGCTGAGAGTGTGACCAGGACAGGTAAGAAGGCAATCAGCGTCATAATCGCATTGATAAAGCTGACCCCCATATTTTCAAGCGTGGAGGCAAAACGCATGGTATCTTCCTGCACACGCTGCGCCGCGCCTTCAATATGACGCAGATGCTGCCAGTGCGCCATATAGTGTTCGTTCATTGCGGTACGCCAGCGGAATACATAGTGGCTAACGAAGAAGTTGTTCATCACCCCAATGACCACGGCAATCAGCGCAATGCCAAGAAAGATGCCTACTTCATGATAGAACTGCTCAATCTTCACCTTATGCGGCGCACTCAACGCGGACTGAATCAGATCATAGAATGGCGCATACCAGGCGTTGACGGCGACGCCAACTTCAACCAGAAACCAGGTCACGAAAATAATCAGCGACGTGCCCAGTATGGACCAGTACTGCCAGCGGTGCGGGCTGTAGATAAACCAGAACAGCGCGAACACACCAACACAAAGGATGTAATACGCATAAAAAATCAGGTAATCCAGTGACCAGAATCGGGCCGCGCTAATCGGTACGTCTCCCGACGCGCCGGTAATATGCGCAACCCAGGCTCCCCCACCTCCTTGCCAGAATACAACGGCGACCAGTGCCCAAATAAATGCCGAAATAAAGAACGGCCCCGGCTTTGGGAAAAAAGACTTAAACATAGTGCTCTCCTGCTAACTTCTTATCGTTATGACGACTGCTGTGTATTTGCCACCGTGGAGTGCGGCGGCCAGACGGCTTACGCCCAAAAACACAAGCTGAAACCGACAAGTGTGACCAAAACCGCGGCACTTAGTTCGCACCCGGGTATGAAGAATTGTTTCTGTGATTTTCACACTCGACAACGTTCCAGCAAGTGCAGATTATCACAGCGTGAGATCACAAAAGCGAACATCCGTAATCCGGGAAACGCTCGCGTTTACTCATCGTTACGTTTTTCACACTATCATTGGCTGATAAGCGCTTTGCAATACGCCGATGAGTAGTATAAATACGCATACGCACGACATCCTTTTTCACTTTCTCTAACTCATGGACACCACCGTTGAAACGTAGTCTGCTTTTTTCTGCCGCGCTGTGTGCGGCGTCATTGACATCTGTCCAGGCGGCACAGCCTATAACCGATCCGGTCTTCGCCTCTGATATCGTCGATCGTTATGCCGACCATATATTTTACGGCAGCGGTGCTACGGGGATGGCGCTCGTGGTGATTGATGGTAACCAGCGCGTATTTCGCAGCTTCGGCGAAACACGCCCTGGCAATAACGTCCATCCGCAGTTGGATTCCGTTATTCGAATTGCCTCTATTACTAAATTAATGACCAGCGAAATGCTGGTGAAATTACTCGATCAGGGTACGGTTAAACTCAACGATCCATTGAGCAAATATGCGCCGCCTGGCGCGCGCGTGCCAACTTATCAGGGCACGCCGATTACGCTGGTGAATCTGGCGACGCATACCAGCGCGCTGCCGCGCGAACAGCCTGGCGGTGCGGCGAAGCGCCCAGTGTTTGTCTGGCCAACCCGTGAACAGCGCTGGAGCTATCTCTCAACCGCCACGCTTAAAACCGCACCGGGCTCGCAGGCTTCTTATTCCAACCTGGCGTTTGACCTGCTGGCCGATGCGCTAGGAACCGCATCCGGAAAGCCTTATCCGCAGCTGTTTGAAGAAAAAATTACCCGTCCGCTGGGGATGAAAGACACCACCTTTACCCCATCCCCCGATCAATGCAGACGCCTGATGGTCGCGGAAAAAGGCGCCAGTCCTTGCAACAATACCCTGGCGGCGATGGGCAGCGGCGGTGTTTATTCAACGCCCGGCGATATGATGCGCTGGATGCAGCAGTATCTCTCATCTGATTTTTACCATCGTAGCCAGCAGGCCGACCGTATGCAGACGCTGATTTATCAGCGTACGCAGTTAACCAAAGTGATAGGGATGGATGTTCCGGGTAGAGCCGATGCGCTGGGTTTGGGCTGGGTCTATATGGCGCCGAAGAATGGGCGACCAGGAATTATTCAAAAAACTGGTGGCGGCGGCGGCTTCATTACCTATATGGCGATGATCCCGCAGCAAAACGTCGGGGCATTTATCGTGGTGACCCGCTCTCCGCTAACCCGCTTTACCAATATGAGCGACGGTATCAACGATCTGGTTGCAGAGCTGAGCGGGAACAAACCGCAGGTTATTCCTGCATCCTGACTTAATACTCAAAAGGCAAACGGTTAATGCTCACCAGTTTGCCTTTATTCATTTCAATGTAACCACCTTTACGCAATGCCGCGAGAACCTCAGCGACAACTGAGCGTGAAATTCGTGTGCGTTGGTGAATATAGTTCATGACGCCGATACGCGAACGCAGTACGTCGTCCCATTTCGTCATGGATATCAGCGTCGCACGGATCTGATCGTAGGAGTTATTGCCGATCAGTTGCAGATCGCGCAACTCAAACATGGAGTTTTGCCATGCGAGCCAGCAAAAGGCTTCACGCCAAAGCTGGCATTGTTCAATTATATTTATCGTTTGCGAAGCAGGCAGGTGGTATCCTGTACAATTACTTTCGGTTATTAATTTGTATTGTACATCTGTTTTCATCACGCCATCAGAAAGGCCCATAATAAAAGGTGCCTGTGCAATCCCGACCAGCACGCTTTCCCCTCTACGCAAGGAAACAACACCACTTAAAATAACGAAAGTATCATCACTATTAATATCACCGGAATAAATTATTTCTTTATCGTTCTCACACTCAAAGTGTTTACCATATTTCGCTAAACATTTATCAAGCTTACCAAACTCAAGAAGAGGTTTATTTGAAGATAGCATGTGCGCATTCCTTGCAATAAATGCCCGTCAAATCCGTGACGGGCATTATTCTAAATTAAATTACCTTTTATTTCTCTGCGAGAAAGTTGTTACCAGGTATATTTAACACCAACGTTTGCAGACCAGTCTTGATCGACATCACCGCCACCGAGGTAATTAGCATCGGTGTACGCGCTGAAGTTCTTGGTGAAGCTGAACTGAGTACCCAGCCCAACGCGTACCGCAGAACCTTCTACGCCGTTGTCGATAGAATCACCGTTTACATCAGAATCGTTGTTAGAGTCGTCGTAAACGTAGGCCAGTTTGAAGTACGGGGTCAACGCCTGGTCATCGCTGTAGGCGAAGGTATAACCCGCATCTACACCAAGTTCATAACGCATGCTGTCATAAGACTGACCGTCAACTTTCATGTCGTTGCTCAGCTTATAGTCATCACCAGACTGGAACAGACCGGATACGCTACCGTAAGGGGTTACGTAACCTGCGTCACCCAGCTTCAGGTCATAACCCAGTTTCAAGCCAAAGCCCCAGGCATCAGAAGAGGTGCTGCCATCAACATACTGACCGTTGCTCATGCTGGCAGACAGATCGTTGTTGAAGTGGGAGTAGCTTAAGTTACTGTCAACAAAGATGTTGTTCGCAAAACGAGCAGAAGAGTAGACATAGGCAGTCTGGCTATCCTGATCTACCTGACCGGTACGATCACTCATATCACCTTTCGCGAAGCCTGCCGCAGCACCGACAATCCACTTAGCGTTGTTACCATCGATTTTGGAATCAACACCGACCATGATGCCGTTAACATCCTGATCATAGTTAATGTTGCCGTTATCCGCATCGAAGCTGCCGCCGAAGTAGCTCACCCATGCACCACCGTTATCTACCAGGCCATGACGCGCGTTAGTCAGACGAGTACCAACGGTGTCTTGTTCCAGGTTCCAGATATTGGTGTTGGCAGACGGAATGCTCAGCGCCATGTTCGCGTAGTCGGTCAGCTCCATCTGCTGCAGAACAACGGTGTTACCCTGCTGCTGAGCCTGATAGGTGTAAGCACCCAGGTCTGCTTTGTTGGCTGCAGAGAAGGTTGCGGTGCTGTTCGTGTCGTTAACGTAGATCAGCTCGTTACCGTTGTAATCAGCAACAGAACCTGCGCCAGTGGCGTTATCGATGCGAACTTTATAGTTACCGGTTGCCGCTGCTACGTGATCACCGTAGTTATCAACTTCAGACTGATCGCCTGAGGTGTCGGAATCGCCGTTACCGTTGATAGTCAGATGACCATCAGAGTTCATCGCGATCACGCCATAACCGTAGTTAGCCTGGCGCGTATCGTTGGTACGATCGTTGGTCAGGTCAGCATTCAACACATAGTTAGCGCTGTTGATGTCGAAAACACCCGCATTAACATGGTTGTAAGCGTCGGTGTAGCTGGTCAGATTCAGGGTATCAACCTGCAGCGCGTTTCCGGTGCTGTTGCCCACATCCAGAACGCCGTTGTTGGTGACGTTAATGGTATTGGCATACAGCGCGGCATTAAGCACATTCCAGCCTGCAGAGACATCATCAGCAATCGTTACGGTACTGTTGTCAATAGACAGCGTATTAGTCGCAACACGACCATCTTCATTGATGTTCAGTGCGGAAGCACCGGTCAGAGAGATGGAGTCAGAAACCAGCGCAGAATCACCCACGTTGACAACGGAACCGCTGTTGATGCTCAGAGTGTCAATCAGAGAAGTTTTGGTGGTATCCCACTGGGAAGCGCCGTTCAGCGTCACGTTGAACAGACCGCTCTGATAAACGGTATTGCCAACCACATGACCATTTTCGTCATAAGAGGTTGTGTCGCTATCGATACCGTAGGTTGAAGAAGGCCACAGGCTGTTGGCAGCGATATCAATCAGCGTAGCGGTGGCTTCAGTGCCCTCAGCATAGCTTTCGTAAACGCCATCACCATCAACGTCAACCTGATGGACGGACATTGCCGCACCAACCCACTTGCTGCCGTGGTTCAGGGTCAGATCCAGACGGTCAGTACCATCCCAGCCGTTGGTATCCAGATCGGCATCGGTATCACGGTAAGTATCAGCACCGTTCGGGAAGAAGTTCTCATCAAAGTTGCTGGAGAACAGCACATCGCCCATCAGCGTAGCGTTATCAAACGTGGCGGTGGTCTGCATCGCGTTATCTGCATCGGGATGAGCAATAACCGCCAATGCGATATCATTCGCGTTCCAACCGTTACCGTTGTAGTCGCTCGCATTGCTGGTGTTACCAAACCAGCCGGATCTTCCTTCATCAGACCAGGAACCGGAGGTCAGGGTAGAGTCGGTAACAGCGATAGTGTTGTTAAACACTTCGCCGCTGTTTACGCCGGTGATGACGGTATTATCGTCAATATCTTCCCACTCATAACCTTGAGTCAGGGTAATACCCGCAACGTGAGAGTTGTTGGTGATAGACAGATCAACTTCTTGATCCAGAGTGATAGCCGTACCCAGGTTATAAACGTCGACAACGTGCGTATCAGCCACGTCATTATAGGTACCGTTGTAGGTATAATGTTCGTAGTTATCATCGATAGTGGAGTTGATGACGTTCATCGCCAGACGATCGTAGTAATAGTCGGTACCCGTACGGTTAGTACAATCCGTGGTCATACATTCGGATGTCACCATACCGTGAATGGTACTGTTTTTAATCGTCAGGCTGTTATAATTGCCGTTGGTTGACAGTCCATCATCCAGATAATAAGTAGAAATAACGCCGTTGACAGTAGCGTTATTGATTACCGGATAAATATCACCGTTATAAATACTATCAGTGCCGTAATTGTTCCAACCGACATAGCCATCGAAGTAAACGTCATCAACATGTGATGCGTCATTATAATGGGTGAACGTTGTGTACGTCGTCCCAGAAATATCAGTAGAAGCATTCGCCTGAGAAGTGATTGCCAAAGTACAGGCTAATGCTAATTGTGAGACTACAAGTTTCTTTTTCCAAGTGTGCATTTGTCATCCCTCCTCAGGGACGTAATATAGTTGATCCATCAATTATCAATGCAAAGAAAACATTTTATGTTTCGCGGGGACGATTATGCGGTTTCACAAAGGAAAGGTTCAATTATTCTTTGCTAGTCGTCCGAAACCGGACAACACTACGAATACCCTCGTCTCTGACACAAAAGACAAAAAAACTCATTCTTTCAATGAAATATCTCACAAGATATTTCTGAAACATATAATTAATAAATAACTTAGCACTCACCTAAACAAATAAACAATAAATGAAATGGAATTATTTCCCACATCTATAAAAATAAACGCATCGATATTTAAAATAATAAAATAGAAACAAACAAAATAATGAATATGAATAATTTGCCATAAATGTGAATAAATTGCTCTAATGATTCAGCCTTCCACGATGGAAAATCCAGATATAACGCCAACTTTCGTAAACCACCCACCCTCAGGTTCGGGTATACTACGGCCTTCGATTCCACAAACATCAGGCATACCATGACAGACCTAATCCAACGCCCTCGCCGCCTGCGCAAATCACCTGCGCTGCGCGCTATGTTTGAAGAGACAACACTCAGATTAAATGACCTGGTGTTGCCGATCTTTGTTGAAGAAGAACTCGACGATTACAAAGCTATCGAGGCCATGCCCGGCGTGATGCGCATTCCAGAGAAGCACCTGGCGCGCGAAATTGAACGCATTGCGAATGCAGGCATCCGCTCGGTCATGACCTTCGGCATTTCTCATCACACCGATGACACCGGCAGCGATGCCTGGAAAGAAGACGGTCTGGTGGCGCGCATGTCGCGTATCTGTAAGCAGACCGTACCGGAGATGATCGTCATGTCCGACACCTGCTTCTGTGAATACACCTCGCACGGTCACTGCGGCGTATTATGCGAGCACGGCGTTGATAACGATTTAACCCTTGCCAATCTCGGCAAACAGGCGGTCGTTGCCGCCGCTGCGGGCGCAGATTTCATCGCCCCTTCCGCCGCAATGGACGGCCAAGTGCAGGCGATTCGCCAGGCGCTGGATGCCGCAGGCTTTACCGATACCGCGATCATGTCCTACTCCACCAAATTTGCCTCTTCTTTCTATGGCCCATTCCGTGAAGCCGCAGGTACCGCGCTGAAGGGCGATCGTAAAACCTATCAGATGAACCCGATGAACCGTCGGGAAGCGATCCGCGAATCGCTGCTGGATGAAGCCCAGGGCGCAGACTGCCTGATGGTCAAACCGGCTGGCGCATACCTCGATATTCTGCGCGATATCCGCGAGCGCACCGAGCTGCCGATTGGCGCTTATCAGGTCAGCGGTGAATACGCGATGATCAAGTTTGCAGCCCTCGCGGGTGCAATAGATGAAGAGAAAGTGGTGCTGGAAAGCTTAGGCTCGATCAAACGCGCTGGCGCGGATCTGATCTTCAGCTACTTCGCACTGGATCTGGCTGAGAAAAAAATCCTGCGCTAATCACTTTGTTGCCTAATGACGGCTTCGCTTTACCGGACCTACAGGTCGTAGGCCCGGTAAATGAAGCGTCTCCGATAATCATCCCGCCCGAAAAAACGGCTTGTCTCCCAAAATTGTCGCCCGGTGCATAATGCGCCGCTGGGGCAGATAATCCGCATTCGCATAATGCTGCGTCACGCGATTATCCCAAATCGCCACATCGTTGGGCTGCCAACGCCAGCGCACCTGGAACTCCGGTTTAGTGATATGCGCGAACAAAAAGCGCAGTAACGCCTCGCTCTCTTTTTCCGTCACATCGACAATTCGCGTGGTAAATCCTTCATTCACGAACAGCGCCTGCTTCCCGCTCACTGGATGCGTGCGCACCACCGGATGCAGCAGGGGCGGATGCTTTGCCACCGCCTCCAGCCAGCGCTGATGCTCCTCTGGCGTCTGGCGGTATTTATATTCCTGGAAGGATTTACGAAAATCATGCTCTGCCTGCAGGCCGCTCAGCAACTGGCGAAACGGCTCAGATAATGCGTCATAAGCGGCAATCCCGCTGGTCCACAGGGTGTCTCCCCCTGTCGATGGCAGCTCTTTTGCCGCCAGAATCGCACCCGCTGGCGGCGTGTCGATAAAGGTTACATCGGTGTGCCAGTTGTCGTTATCCGGCGGATTATCGTTATGAGTATCCAGCACGATAATCTCTTCAACCCCTTCGGCATGCGGATAGACAGGGTGAATATGCAGATCGCCAAAACGCAGCGCCAGCGCCCGCTGTTGTTGCGGCGTAATCACCTGCTCACGCAGAAACACCACCTGATGGCGCAGTACGGCGTGATAAAGCTGTTCAAACTGATTATCGCTCAGCGGGCGCGTCAAATCCGCACCGGTGATTTGTGCGCCAATGTTCGGCCCCAGCGGGGTAATGCTCAGACGTTCACTCATTGTACTTCTCCATGCCAGGGCGTCAGGCGGCGCTGAAGCGCGCGCAGACCCAGTTCTAAAATAAACGCGATAACGGCAATCACCGCGATCCCCGCCAGCACCACATCCGTTGCCAGAAACTCACCGGCTGACTGCACCATAAATCCTAAACCTCGCGTGGCGGCAATCAGCTCTGCTGCCACCAACGTCGACCAGCCCACGCCAAGCCCGATACGCAACCCTGTGAGTATCTCCGGCAATGCCCCCGGCAAAATAACAAACCACAGCACCTGCGTACGGCTGGCTCCCAGCGACTGTGCGGCACGCACTCTCACCTGCTGCGCGCTTTTAACCCCCGCCAGCGCCGACATCGCTACAGGGGCGAAAATCGCCAGATAGATCAGCAGGATCTTGGAGGTCTCACCAATGCCAAACCAGATCACCATCAGCGGCAAATAGGCCAATGGCGGAACCGGACGATACAGTTCAATGATCGGATCGAGAATGCCGCGCATCGTCGGACTCAGCCCCATAGCGATCCCAACCGGAACGCCGAGCAGTACCGCCGCCAGCAGCGCGATAACAATACGCGTCAGGCTCGCCGCCAGATGCTGCCACAGCGTGGCATCCATAAACCCCTGCGGCCCGGCAATAACCATCAGTTTTTGCAAAACCTGGCCCGGCGGGGGTAAAAACAGCGGACTGATTAACTGCAGCGCCGCCACCGTCCACCACACAGCCAGAATGACGACCAGCGTACCGAAGCTTAAGGTAATCTGCCGCGAGAACGGCCAGCGCCAATTCAGCGCGCGCTGGCGACGGGGTTTATCATTAATCACCACGCTCATGAGAATGCCTCCCGTTGTTCAAAGACACGACCTAACACATACTCGCGCATGGCGATAAACTGCGGGTCGGACTTAATGCTGCGGCTCGGCTCTCCGGCCACAAAGCGACGAGCGAAATTCAGCGGCAGACGCTCCAGTACCCGGCCAGGGCCTGGCGACAGCAATACCAGCTCCGTTGCCATAAAAACGGCTTCTTCAATATCGTGGGTAATCAACAGCACCTGTTTGCCAGTCTCATGCCACAACTTCAGCAGCAGGGTTTGCATCTGCTCGCGGGTAAAGGCGTCGAGCGCGCCAAAGGGTTCATCCAGCAACAACAGCTGCGGGTTGGCAGCCAACGCCCTCGCAATGCCGACGCGCTGACGCTGACCACCAGAGAGCTGCCAGATAAAACGTTTTCCCGCATCCTCCAGCCCAACTTTCTGCAACATCTCCCGCGCGATTCGTTGACGTTGGGGCTTCTCCATCCCCGCCAGTTGCAGCCCGAAGGCCACGTTGTCCTGCACGTTGCGCCAGGGCAGCAGGCCTTCGTTCTGGAACACAACCCCGCGCTCTGCGCCTGGACCTTCAACTTTGTTGCCCGCCAGCATAATGCTGCCATGCTGATACGGCACAAACCCGGCAATCAGATTTAACAGCGTGGTTTTTCCGCAACCAGAAGGTCCGAGTACCACCAGCAGTTCGCCACTATCGAGCGTCAGGTTGATATCTTCCAGCACCGGTTTTCCACCGTAGCTGGCGGCAAGATGAGAGATTTGCAGCATCAGCGCCTCCTTATTTATTGCACGAAGCGATCGGTCACATACTGGCTGTAATCCGTCGCGACGGCGGGGACTTTGCCCTGCTCTTTGAGGAACTGCGCGGTGTCGATAATCGCTTTATTCACCGGGCCGGTTAGCTCAGCGGTTTGCTGTTGTGCCGTCAAATAGGTGTTACCTTTCACCAGGCCCGGCACATCCGCCTCCGGTACGCCACTCAAACGCGACAGTTTGCTGATATTCTCCGGCTGCTTCAGCCATTCATCGGGATTAGCGATATAAGGCTGCTGGGCGTCGATGGCGCTTTTGGCAAAGGCTTTCACCACCTCAGGATGCTTTTCGGCAAAATCTTTGCGCACCACCCACACGTCCAGCGTCGGTGCGCCCCACTCGCCAACCTGCGATGAGTCGGTTAATACCTTGCCATCTTTTTCCAGCGCGTTTACCGCAGGCGCCCAGACATAAGCACCATCAATATCTCCGCGCTGCCAGGCGGCAATAATCGCGGGTGGCTGCAGGTTCACAATCTCCACCTGCCCTGCTTTGATACCCCAGTGTTTCAACGCCGCCAGCAGGCTGTAATGGGTAGTGGAAATAAACGGCACGGCAATGCGCTTACCAATCAAATCTTGCGGTTTACTGATGTTTTTCTTCACCACCAGCGCTTCAGAATTGCCGAGTTTTGACGCCAGCAGGAAAACCTCAATAGGCACCTGCTGGCTGGCAGCGACCGCCAGCGGGCTGGAGCCAAGATTACCGATCTGCACATCACCGGATGCCAGCGCACGGACGATGCTCGCACCGCTGTCGAATTTGCGCCAGTCAACGGTAGCCCCGCTCTCTTTAGCAAAGGTGTTATCCGCCTGCGCCACTTTAGCGGGTTCAGCGGAGGTCTGATAAGCAACGGTGACGTTCACCGCCTGTGCCTGAAATGCGATGAATGCCAGTGCGGCAAGTAGTGCGTTACGCGATGAAATAGCCATGATTGTCTGCTCCCCTGTCTTGTTATGGGGGCAGTATTTCGTTGCGGCACAATTTGATAAAGGAATTAAAAATTCTGGCTAATAGCGATCTGTTTTTAGAAAAAAAGCGGCAATGCTTAGCCCGGAAATGCATTTGATTGCAGGCCGGCAAATTATTGCGATTTTGTTACATTCGTTACATATCCGCGCCACGGGGATTGCCAGCGCGGCGCTGGCAGGCATCATAGATGCCATTGTCAGGCAAGAGAGCAAGATCATGATTCATGTTGTGCTGGTGGATGACCATGTGGTGGTGCGTTCCGGCTTTGCGCAATTACTCAGTCTCGAAGACGATCTCAACGTTGCTGGCCAGTACAGCAGCGCGGCCCTGGCGTGGCCTGCATTACTGCATGATGACGTTAACGTTGCGGTGATGGATATCGCCATGCCGGATGAAAATGGCCTGAGCCTGTTAAAACGACTGCGGGCGCAGAAGCCCGGTTTTCGCGCCATTATTCTCAGCATCTATGACTCACCCACGTTTGTGCAAAGCGCGCTGGATGCCGGTGCCAGCGGTTATCTGACCAAACGCTGCGGGCCAGAGGAACTGGTGCAGGCGGTACGATCGGTTGGTATGGGCGGGCATTACCTGTGCGCCGACGCGCTGCGGGCGCTACGCGGCGGCGAACAGCCCGCGCAGGTACTGGAGGTACTGACCCCGCGCGAGCGCGAAGTGTTTGATCTGCTGGTCAAAGGCGACAGCGTAAAAGAGATCGCCTTCAAGCTCGACCTCAGCCATAAAACGGTGCACGTTCATCGTGCGAACGTGCTGGGCAAACTGCAATGCCACAGCACCATCGATCTGGTGCATTTTGCACTCGACCACCAGTTGCTGACGGGGCATTAATGTCACGCAGCCTTCGTCATGGGGTTATTTCTCTGTTTATTCTGCTGGCCTGGGGATCGGGCTGGCTGATGCTGTGGACGCTGGGGTTTTACCTGACCCACAACGGCCAGCAGGCAGCGCTATTCCTGCCGCACGGCGTCTATCTCGCCCTGCTAATCCTGCTTTCTCGCCGTTACTGGCCCGCGCTGGTACTGCCGCCGGTGCTGATGCTGTTCTGGCTGCACAGCGAGCAATTAGTGAATGGCTATATCCTGCTGGCTGCGCCGTTGATTAGCCTGATCCCGGCGAGTATCGGCCAGTCATACTGGCACCGCTTCCCCCTTTACTGGCAGCGCTTAACGCTGCTGCTGGCCGCGGTGACGATCACGTCATTGCTCAATACCCTCCTGCTTTCACCGTTTATCCAAAGCCCGGCAACGTTAATTGGCCTGGCATCGTTTACTGGCGGCGTACTGCTGACGCCGTTTGTCTATCTGATCTATGAGTTTCTGCGCCAGCAGCACCGCTATCATTTGCTCGGACTGGATACCACAAATCCCCCCCTGCGTACCTCGCTTATCATCTGGTGCAGTCTGTTTTTCATTATTGGCATAGGTACCCAGATGGTGCTGTCACCAGAGATCGAGCGCCTGCTGCTAATCGTGGTGTTCTTACCGAACGTGGTGATGGCGTGGAAATTTGGCTGGCAGGGCGGCGTGTTGTCCGGACTGCTCGGCAGCATGATGATCACCATCGCCCGGCAAATCGGCGTCGGGTTCAGCAATTTACTGGAGTTGGAGATTTTCCTCGCCACCCAGGCGCTGCTGGGCATAGGGCTGGGGATCGCTATCAGCCGCCAGCAGCATCTGGCGCAAAACCTGCACCATTATCGCCAGCGTCTGGAAGCCGAACTGGCAGCGCGACGCGCGCTGACCGAACAACTGATCCGCACCGAGGAAAATACGCGCAAAAGCCTGGCGCGGGAGCTACACGACGAAATTGGTCAGAACATCACCGCCATTCAAATTCAGTCGCAACTGGTCAAGCGCGCGCCGGGTCGCGAGCAAACGCTTGAAGCGGCAAATCAGATCAACGACCTTGCCCGGCGCATTCACCACTCCACCCGCCAACTGCTGCGCCAGCTACGACCGCCCGCGCTCGATGAACTGGCCTTTAAAGATGCACTGCATCATCTGGTGAATGAATTTGCCTTTGCCGAACGCGGCATTCGCTGTTGGTTTGACTATCAGCTTGAAAATACGCCAGAAAATGAAACGGTGCGTTTCACACTGTATCGCCTGCTGCAGGAGTTGCTCAATAACGTCTGTAAACATGCCGACGCCAGCGAAGTGTCGATTACGCTGCGCCAGCAGGAACACCGCGTATTTCTGCACGTCGCTGACAACGGTGTAGGTATTCTCGCGGAGAAAATCCCCGGGTTCGGTATCCAGGGGATGCGTGAGCGGGTCAGCGCCCTTGGCGGCGAACTGACGCTCGAATCGAACAACGGCACGCGGGTAATTGTTAACCTGCCCACAAATTTGCAACAAATCAGCCGTTAACCAGGAAAAAGTCTTAGTCACTGCGGACTTTATCTCATCCCATTTTGCTTTCACTTTCCTATAGTCAGCACAAACGGAGGCTGCCATGCATGCACGTGCATCACGCGAAACAGACCAACAATACCGGGCGCTACGCCCCCGGCTGCTGATGTGTATGGTGATTGGGTACGCCGCGTTTTATCTGACGCGCAAAAGTGTTAACTACGTCCTCCCGGCGCTGCAAACGGATCTGGGTCTGGATAAAGGCGATATCGGCCTGCTGGGATCGCTGTTTTATCTGACCTATGGCCTGTCGAAATTCACCGCCGGGCTATGGCACGACAGCCACGGACAGCGCGCGTTTATGGGCATTGGCCTGTTTGCCACCGGCGTTTTAAACGTGCTGTTCGCCTTTGGTGAATCGCTGACGCTGCTCCTGGTGGTCTGGACGCTGAACGGATTTTTTCAGGGCTGGGGCTGGCCGCCCTGCGCCCGACTACTGACTCACTGGTACTCGCGCAACGAACGCGGCTTCTGGTGGGGCTGCTGGAATATGTCGATCAACATCGGTGGGGCCATCATCCCGCTGATTAGCGCCTTTGCCGCCCACTGGTGGGGTTGGCAGGCAGCCATGCTGGCGCCGGGAATAATCAGCATGGCGTTAGGCATCTGGCTCACCCTGCAACTGAAAGGCACGCCCCGGGAAGAAGGCTTACCCACGGTTGGGGAATGGCGGCAAGACCCGCTGGAGTTGCGTCAGGAGCAGCAAAGCCCGCCGATGGGACTGTGGCAAATGTTACGCACCACCATGCTGAAGAACCCGATGATCTGGCTACTCGGTGTGTCATATGTGTTGGTCTATTTGATCCGCATTGCGCTCAACGACTGGGGCAACATCTGGCTGACGGAAAGCCACGGTGTGAACCTGCTCAGCGCCAATGCCACGGTAATGCTGTTTGAAGTCGGCGGCTTGCTGGGGGCGCTGTTTGCCGGATGGGGATCGGATTTGCTGTTCAGCGGTCAGCGTGCCCCAATGATTTTGCTGTTCACACTGGGGCTGATGGTCTCCGTCGCCGCGCTGTGGCTGGCGCCGGTGCACCACTACGCGCTACTGGCAGTGTGTTTCTTTACCGTGGGCTTTTTTGTGTTTGGCCCACAGATGCTAATTGGCCTCGCGGCCGTGGAATGCGGACATAAGGCGGCGGCAGGTTCAATTACTGGTTTTCTCGGGCTGTTCGCCTATCTGGGGGCCGCGCTGGCGGGTTGGCCGCTGTCGCTGGTCATAGAACACTACGGCTGGTCGGGAATGTTCAGTTTGCTCTCGGTTGCCGCTGTCTTTATGGGTTTATTGCTGATGCCATTGCTCATTGCGGGCATTCCCCCTTCTCTCAGTCAAAGGATAAAACAATGAAACTGACGCTTACCTCTACCCTAATTGCCTCCGCTCTGACGCTGGCAGCCTTCAGCAGTGCAGCTCAGGCGCAGGGTCGTCTGGTGGTGTATTGCAGCGCCACCAACGAAATGTGCGAAACCGAAACCAAAGCCTTCGGTGAAAAATATGATGTGAAGACTTCATTCATTCGCAACGGCTCAGGCAGTACGCTGGCGAAAGTGGATGCCGAGAAGAAAAACCCGCAAGCGGATGTCTGGTACGGCGGTACGCTGGATCCACAGTCCCAGGCCGGTGAAATGGGCTTGCTGCAGCCGTATAAATCACCAAACCTCGAACAAATCATGGAGAAGTTTCGCGATCCGGCAAAAGTGAAAGGCAACCTCTCCTCGGCGGTTTATGTCGGTATTCTGGGCTTTGGCGTCAATACCCAGCGCCTGAAAGAGAAAAACCTACCGGTGCCAAAATGCTGGAAGGATCTGACCAAACCGGAATACAAAGGCGAAATCCAGATTGCTGATCCGCAAAGCTCCGGTACCGCCTATACCGCACTGGCGACCTTTGCCCAACTGTGGGGGGAAGATCAGGCCTTTGACTACCTGAAACAGCTCAACGCCAACGTCTCCCAGTACACCAAATCCGGCATTGCCCCGGCGCGTAACGCCGCCCGTGGCGAAACGGCTATCGGCATCGGTTTCTTGCACGACTACTCGCTGGAAAAAGAACAGGGCGCACCGCTGGAACTTGTCTCACCGTGCGAAGGTACCGGTTATGAAATCGGCGGTGTCAGCATCCTGAAAGGCGCGCGCAACCTCGATAACGCCAAACTGTTCGTTGACTGGGTACTGTCGAAAGACGCGCAGGAGCTGGCGTGGAAGAAAGGTAAATCCTATCAGATCCTGACCAACACCACCGCCGAGACGTCCCCTAACTCGCTGAAGCTCGACGACCTGAAGCTTATCAATTACGACATGGATAAGTACGGCTCGACCGACGTGCGTAAAGCCCTGATCAATAAGTGGGTCAGCGAAGTGAAGATGGGTAAATAACCCCAGATTTGCGTTCATTTGCCGGATAAGGCCTTAACGCCATATCCGGCCTGAAATACCGGAACCGCTATGTCACACACACTTGCACTCCATCCCGTGAAAAAACGGGATGCGATATTTCTTTGGATTTTACTCGGCTGGCTGGCGTTTGCCCTGCTGCCGAGCTGGAGCCTGGACTACGGTCTGCTGGAATCGACGCGTGAAGAAATTCTCGCCGCCTACGGCTGGTCACAGTTCAATATCAGTTGGCTCTGGTATCTGCTGCCAAGCCTGCTGCTGGTGCGCCCGTTCCATGAAGCCAGACGCGAACAGCGCAGCCGCCATTATTTTGACGCGGGCTGGGCGTTTTTCTGTATGGCGTTTATCGTCGCCAGCGCGACTATTGAGGGACGCGGCTTAGGCTATGCCACCATCGTGCTGTTTGTGGCACTTGGCGCGATCATGACCCTGGCGCTCACCCGTTTGGAATGGCTGGGCGGCGACCGTTTCGTCATCGGCTCGCTCACCGCGATTGTCGCGCTGATCGGTATTTTTATCGTCTGGCCAAGTATCGCTATTTTCATTCCGATGTTCACCAACGACGCCGGAGAATTTGCTCCGCTGGCGTTTATGAATGTGCTGTCGCAGGCGCATATCATTCAGGTGATCCTCAACTCGATTATGCTGTCGATTGCCGTCGGCGTCGGCTGTACCTTCTTTGGCCTGGTGCTGGCTATCTACACCACCCGTATTGCGAAACGCAGCGCCATTATTGGACGTATTTTCTCGATTCTGCCGATCGTCACCCCGCCGTTTGTTGTGGGTTTAGGCGTAACGCTGATGATGGGACGCTCCGGTTACATCACCGAATTTATGGTCGAATGGTTTGGTTTGACCAACACCAACTGGCTGTACGGTTTTACCGGCATCTGGCTGGCGCAGGTGCTGGCCTTCACTCCGATGGCGTTTATGATCCTCGACGGGGCGATCAAAACCATTCATCCGTCGCTGGAGGAGGCGTCATACACCCTGCGCGCCAGCCGCTGGCAAACCTTTAACGGCGTGTTTGTCCCGCTGCTAAAACCGGCGCTGGCAAACGCCTTTTTAATTGTGGTGGTGCAGTCGCTGGCCGACTTCAGTAACCCGCTGGTGCTTGGCGGTAACTTCGATGTGCTGGCAACGCAAATCTACTTCTACATCACCGGTTCCCAGCTCGACTACCAGGCCGCCAGTACGCTGGGTGCCTTCCTGTTGCTGTTCTCGCTGCTGGTGTTCTGCGTGCAGTACATGTGGATTGGTAAACGCTCGTACGTCACCGTTTCCGGTAAATCCTATCGGGGCGACGTGCAGCCGCTGCCGGTAACGCTGGTATGGAGCGTGGTCGCGCTGCTGGCGGTGTGGATTGCCTTTAACGCCCTGCTCTACGGCAGCATTTTCTACGGCAGTTTCACCGTAAACTGGGGCGTGGACTACACCCTGACGCTGGCGAACTTTACCAAACTGTTCGGTCAGGGAATGAGCGACGGCGCGTGGCCTTCACTGCTCGACACCCTGCTCTACGCCGGGATTGCCGCGCCGATCACCGCTATCTTCGGCCTGCTGATCGCATGGGTTGTGGTGCGTCAGCAGTTTAAAGGCAAAAAGACTATCGAGTTCACCACTATGCTGTGCTTTGCCGTTCCGGGCACCGTAGCGGGCGTGTCGTACATTCTGGCCTTTAACAGCGCCCCGGTATACCTCACCGGCACCGCCGCCATCGTGATTATCTCAATGGTAATGCGTAATGTCCCGGTCGGTATCCGGGCGGGCATTGCGGGCTTAGGCCAAATCGATAAATCGCTGGATGAAGCCTCGCTCAGTCTGCGTGCCGGTTCCCTGCGCACCATTACGCATATCCTGTTGCCGCTGCTGCGCCCGGCGATCCTCTCAGCGCTGATCTACAGCTTTGTGCGCGCCATTACCACCGTCAGCGCCATTGTGTTCCTCGTCACGCCGGATACCCGCGTGGCCACGGCCTACATCCTGAACCGCGTAGAAGACGGCGAATACGGCGTGGCGATTGCCTACGGTTCTATTTTAATCGTGGTGATGCTGGCGATTATTTTCATCTTTGACTGGCTGATCGGTGAATCACGTACCTCCCGTTCAAAAGCCAAAAACCAGGCGTAATGGAGCGCACTATGACTCAGAAAAATTTCGTTGAACTGCGCAACGTCACTAAACGATTTGGCAGCAACACGGTTATCGACAATATCAATCTCACCATTCCGCAGGGGCAAATGGTAACGCTGCTCGGCCCGTCCGGCTGCGGTAAAACCACCATCTTGCGTCTGGTTGCCGGGCTGGAAAAACCGAGCGAAGGACAAATTTTCATTGATGGCGAAGACGTTACCCATCGTTCTATTCAGCAGCGCGATATCTGTATGGTGTTTCAGTCATATGCCCTGTTCCCGCACATGTCGTTAGGGGAGAACGTCGGTTATGGCCTGAAGATGCTCGGCGTGTCGCGCGCGGAGGTGAAAACCCGCGTCAAAGAGGCGCTGGCGATGGTGGATCTGGAAGGATTTGAAGACCGCTTTGTCGATCAGATCTCCGGCGGTCAGCAGCAGCGCGTGGCGCTGGCCCGTGCATTGATCCTCAAACCGAAAGTGCTGCTGTTTGATGAACCGTTAAGTAACCTGGACGCCAACCTGCGTCGCAGTATGCGCGACAAGATCCGCGAGCTGCAAAAGCAGTTTGATATCACCTCGCTGTACGTCACCCACGATCAAAGCGAAGCCTTTGCGGTTTCCGATACCGTACTGGTGATGAACAAGGGACACATCATGCAGATCGGCTCGCCGCAGGATCTCTATCGCCAGCCCGCCTCCCGCTTTATGGCGAGCTTTATGGGCGATGCCAACCTGTTCCCGGCCACCTTCAGCGACAGATACGTTGATATCTACGGCTATCATCTGCCGCGCCCACTGCACTTTAGCGATCAAGGCGAGGGCATGGTAGGCGTGCGCCCGGAAGCGATCACGCTCAGCGACCGCGGCGAAGAGAGCCAGCGCTGCGTAATCAGCCATGTCGCGTATATGGGACCCCAATATGAGGTCACGGTGGAGTGGCACGGACAGGAGATTTTATTGCAGGTCA
This sequence comes from Citrobacter sp. S46_ASV_140, assembly GCF_018919545.1. Lineage (NCBI taxonomy): Bacteria > Pseudomonadati > Pseudomonadota > Gammaproteobacteria > Enterobacterales > Enterobacteriaceae > Citrobacter > Citrobacter sp. S46_ASV_140. The sequence goes on along the minus strand of NZ_JAHLRC010000047.1, from coordinate 1,378 downwards.
ACGCTACGCGTCTGCAGCCGGACGTCGGCGAGCAGTATTATCTCGAAATCCATCCGTACGGCATGTTTGTGCTGGCGGATGCGGCATAAAGTGTTACCCATGTTTCCGGTTCATACCGTATCGCCATCTGGCAAAAAATGCCCGATGGCGGCTTACGTCTTATCGGGCCTGGGCCTGAACTTTTAACGCGGCAATATCCGCAGGCGTGGTGCGACAGCACCCGCCAATCAATCGTGCGCCAGCGGCCTGCCACTGTGGCAGATAATCCGCCAGTTGCGCACAAGACTCACCGTGATGATGCCAGGTTTTGCTCGCGGCATCGTACTGCTCGCCCGAATTCGGATACACCACCAGCGGCAGCGCCGTTAAGCCGTGTAAATGCTGCAACGCAGCGGTGGTGTTTTCCAGCGCAATGCAGTTAATGCCTAACGCCACCACCTGCGGATAATCCGCCAGCAACGCGACAACGTCACGCAGCGGCGTACCGTCGCTCAGGTGCTCGCTGTCACGCAGAGTAAATGAGAACCAGGCACGCGCACGCGGGTACGCGGTCAACAGCGCAGACAGTGCGCCAATCTCGACAAAATTCGGCAGAGTTTCGCAGGCCAGCAGATCGGCCCCGGCATCCAGCAATGCTTCCACGCGCGGGCGATGAAACGCCTGGAACGCCTCGGCGCTGCGCTGGTAATCGCCACGGTATTCAGAGCCGTCCGCCAGATACGCGCCGTAAGGTCCGACAGATCCCGCCACCAACAGCGTGCCCGCTTGCGGGTTCTCTGCCAAATACGCTTCACGCGCTTTACGCGCCAGCTCCACGCTTTTGCCAATCAGCGCTTTCGACTGCGCTTCATCCAGGCCACGCGCGGCAAAGCCCGCCGGTGTCGCCTGATAGCTGGCGGTGATCGCGCATTGCGCCCCCGCCCGGTAATAATCAAGATGCACTTCGCGGATAAGCTCCGGGTTTTCTACCAGCACTTTGGCTGACCACAGGCTGTCGGCTAAGTTACACCCTCGCGCTTCCAGCTCCGTCGCCATCGCGCCATCCAGTAACAGGACATCCTGTTTCTCAAGGAGAGCGCGTAACGGATTATTCTGCGACATGTTCTGGCTCCTGTTTTGCGTTACGGGGTTGAGTAAGGAAATATGCACCATAGCACAACGCAACAAACGGTAACCCGCACCACAACGCAATTCTCTGCGCTGGATCGAATGCCAGCCCCACACAGGCCACCAGACACAACACAAATCCTAATACCGGCACCAGCGGATACCACGGCGCACGATAATGTAATGCACTCAATGCCTTACCCTGTTGCAGATGACGGCGGCGAAAAACAAAGTGCGAGGCGCAGATGCTCAGCCACACCGCCACCACCGC